>DATIPQ010000095.1 GCA_035471785.1 Acidobacteriota bacterium | reverse complement strand
GGCCTGGCCTATTGGGTTGGCTGCACCCTGCTCCTCCTGGCCCTGGGGCTGTGGGTCTTCAAGGCAACGCGCCGCCAGATCGTCGACTTCGTGTGAGGCCCCAAGCCCCGGCTCAGAATCTATGAACGCCGGCACCAGTGCAGTGCGTCAGAGGTTTTGAGCCACCCTGTGGCGTTATCCCACGCTTTCAGCGTTTGCACATTTGCCGTCTGAAACCCAGGGTGGCGCCGCCGTCTCGCTTGCGCTCGCCGGGGCTGACCCTGGGCTGGCGAATCACTCGCCTTCAGCGAGCCCGGACTTGACTTCTAACACAGTCCCTTGGGCTGGCGAATCGCTCGCCTTCAGCGAGCCCGGACTTGACTTCTAACACAGTCCCTTGGGCTGGCGAATCGCTGGCCTTCAGCGAGCCCGGACTTGACTTCTAACACAGTCGCTGGGCTGGCGAATCTGTCCCTGTCAGGGACAAGAACGGAGGGCCCTGACTCAGAATCTATGACCGCCGGCACTAGCGCAGCGGTTGGCCTTGCACGGCCGAAAGGAAAGTCTGGGAGCCGTCGGTGAAGAGAGAGAAGGTGTAGATGGGCAGGCTACTCTGCAGACGCAGGTGCCCGCCGGTCTGATCGAAGTTCTCGCCGAAATAGGTTTCGGCATCGAGGAGATCGACGATGCGGTGGCCTGGTTCCAAGGTAAAGGTGTTTTCGGCGGTCTTCTCCCCTTCCGCGTCGAAAGCCTGAAGCGTTACCTGGGCTGCACTCCCGTTGGTGTTGAGCAGTGCGAGGCCCTGGAAGACATGGGCTTGGCCAGATTGCGCCACATGCAGAAAACGGTACCGTTCAGCCGGCTCCTCGGCCAAGGGAAGACTGGACCTGGCTCGGCCGCGGTTGGTGCTGAAGATGGCGCTGCCTACCAATTGAGCGGGGATCAGCAGGGGACCGCTGAGTCCTTCGTTGGCCAGCACCTCCAGATAGCCCACGGTGATGACCCCGGGCGAAGGATCCTCAAGGAAGCTGAAAACCGCCTGGTCGAGCACCGTTCCCGCTTCCACCACCTGCTGGAAGGTCCCCAAGACGTTGGATTGGTCGTCGTAGGCCGTGATGCGGACCTGAATACTCCTCTCCCCGGCGTTGAGCAGGCGCAAGCGGGTGGTCTGGCGATCGCCGTCGGTGAAAAAGTGAGGAGCATAAAGGCGCAAGGTTGACCGAGGCGCTACCGCCGGAAGCGCAACGTAAGCTTCATCGTCCACCAGCATGGCCATCCCCAGCAGAGGACGGCTGCCCTCCACCACCACATAGCCTTCTTCCTCGGAGTCCTCGTCCAACTCAAAGAGAGAACCGAGCATCTGCAGCAGAGTTCCCCCCGGGGCTAAGAGGGTCTGACTCTCAGCTTTGAGCCCTCCGTCCGGACCACGCAGTCGCAGGGTGAGAAGGCAGTCTCCCGAAGGGTCGGGGTTATGCAGGTAAACCAAGGTGTCGACGGTGGCGTTGCGCCGGACCGCCTGCAGATAAAGCTTGGGGGCGATCTCCAACTGGCCGCCGACCCCGTCCAGCCGCGTCGCCTCCAGGTCGCCCATCAAGAAAAAGCCCTTCAAGGCCTCTTCGACACCCTGCAGGCTCAGGGTTCCCAGGATCTGTCCG
This sequence comes from Acidobacteriota bacterium, assembly GCA_035471785.1. NCBI lineage: Bacteria > Pseudomonadati > Acidobacteriota > Acidobacteriota bacterium. The sequence goes on along the minus strand of DATIPQ010000095.1, from coordinate 105,199 downwards.
CGGGTCAATTGTTCGGTCAAAAACGTCCACTGGCCTCCCGCCGCCAACTGCAGGTCGGTGTCGGCTTCCACAAGGTCGCCCTGCAGATCGCGGACTCGCAGGAAAACAGAGACATCGTCGGCGGAATCATGGATCACCGCGCCCCCCACGAAGGAGCGGCGCAGCCGTTCGTCTCCCAGGCGCAGAGAAGCCGGCATCACAATCGGGGCGGAGCCGCCCACCAGCACGGCGACCGCCGCCGTGGCGGTCAGTCCTCCGTCGCTGACTTCGAGTTGGAACCCGAAAAAGGTGTTGACGGCCTCCGCCGGAGCCCGGAAAACCAGCCTGTCGGAATCCTCGCCTTCAAGGTCCAGCGGCGAACCTGAGGTCTGCTCCCAGCGGAAGGTCAAGGGGTCGCCATCCGGGTCTTCGGCCTCAGCCTGAAGTTCGACCAACTCGCCGGGCGGGACGGTAGTGAAAGGCGCTACCTCCACCTGGGGAGGGCGATTGCGCAGCAGCGTTACATTAGACCGGTCCTGGGCGAAGCCGCCCTTGCCGTCCGAAGCCTCCAGTTGAAAAGTCAGGACGCGCCGTTCCGAGACGCTGGGCGCTACGAATCGTGCCATTTGTTGATCGGCCCCCAGCAGTTCCACGGCGGGACCGGTCAATTGCCGCCAGCGCAGGAAAAGCGAATCTCCATCCGGATCCGAGGTTTGTCCCTGAAGCTCCACCAGTTGTCCGTGGGCCGCAACTTGATCAGGGCCGGCATCTACCAGGGGAGGATTATTGCCGGGAACCGGAATCACCGTAATCCGCACCGTGTCGCTGGCCTCGAAGAAGCCGTCGTCAACCGTCAAACGGAACACCAATGCCACCGCTTCGGCAGTGGCCGGCGCCAGGAAGGTGGGCCTCAGAGACTCGGGGTCGGAAAGAACGACTTGCGGCCCGCTTTGCTGGCTCCAGCGGATCTCCAGGGCATCACCGTCAGGATCCTGCGCCGTGGCCTCCAATTGCACGAGCTGAGCGCTCTGAACCGTGCGGGGCTCGCCAGCCTCCACCGTGGGAGGCAGATTGCCCTCGTTGGCGACTAAGTCGATGCCTTCAATCTCCTGTCCGCCACTCACCACCAGGACAGTCTTGGCCAAGGGGTTGTCGCTGTTCGTCCCCGTTTCATTGATCCCGTTATAGTAGTCCTTCGGGAACTGATCGAAGCGCTGATCATAGGGTCCCACGGAGCTGCCGCCCACGAAACGGGGGTCCAGCGGCTCGATGAAGACCACGTAGCGGCCGGGAATCAGCCCCGGAATAAGATAATCCCCCGAGCCGTCCAGCAGAAAACCGGAGACCACCGAAACCACCTCGTGCAGCGATTCGGCGTCGTTTGGCTCAAGGCGTACCGCCACCACGTTGGCTCCTCTCAAAGGCTCGCCGCCGCGCCGTGTGACGTTGCCGCTGATACTGCCCGTCTCCTGGAAAGAAGAAGCGGGCTGAAGCCAGGAAATCCAGGCAATGTCATCGCGCAGAGGCTGCTCGACCGCATTGGCGATGGCGAATGGATACATGAGCGGAACCAGCCAGTTGTCCTCCGCATCCTGGTTGGAGGCCAGCAGCCGGTTGGCTTGGGTGTGGTCCAGCCCCAGCAGATGGCCCAGTTCATGCACCACGGTGGCCTGGAAGTTCTCCGAAAGTGCGAAGAGCCCATTGAAAACCGCGAATCCGGAGAGGAAATTGCGGGTGTTGGTGTTGATAAAGCGGGGACCGGAAAAGGCCAGAACAGAGTTCCTCGAGCCTGCTCCCAGAAGCATGTCGATGACGGCGCCGTCGTTGTCGAAGATGACCGGGTTTTCCGGCCTGATCTCGCCGCCTCCGATGGGCGCTCCCCCGAAGAAGTCGAGAATGTTGTCGGCATCCACGTCAACTTCCAGTTGGGGCTGCTCCTGAAAGGAAACAGTCGAAGACGGGACGGCCTGCCATTGGTCCACGGCATGGCGGATGAGAGCATCGGCCGAGTCATTGTCGAGAGGGCCCAAAGGACCTCGGTCCAAGGCAAACGGCACCGGGCCTGCCCATCGGCCCGGCTGACCTTCCTGGACGACCAGGGGACCTCCCCCCACAAGAAAGGACTGCCACGACAAGAGGAGAAACAAACAAAGGAGCCCTGGACCGAGGCAGGCCAATCCCCGGCGAGAGTCCGAGATGGAAATTGGCGAGAGCAATCCGCTCAACATGAAACTATCCTGTTCGGTCCGACTGGTGCCGGTTTCCCTATTTGCTCTCCTGCCGAGCGTCCAGGCAAAAATGAGCGCAGCCTCCCTTGGAATCGCGCCTTCTTATTAGATGCGCAAAAGCCGCTCAAGACGCAAAATCAGCCCAAAAATGATAATTTTTTCGCATCCGGGAGACGCGTCCCCGCACGGGAAGGCCAGCCGCTGCTACAGCCTCTGCTTCATCTGCCGGGGCCATGGGCCGAGGGTCTTGGCCGCCGGCCTTCCGATTCGGAAGGGGTGGTGTATACTGCGGGCATGATCGCTCTGCTTCTGCTCTCTGTGACGGTTTCTCCCTGGGCCGGACTGTGGCGCATCGATTCCGGACAGCATCAAGCGCCTCATCTCTATATTCACCAAGATGGCACCGTGCAGATGTTCGCCCTCGACTGGTCAGCTTTCGCCATCCGCGAGAGCCGAGTCACAGAAGATGAAATTGTCGTTCAGTTCACCGAGGAAACCAGCATCGAGCTTTCGCGCCTCACCCTGAAGCCAGACGGGAACGGCTTGAAAGGTTCGATGGCGATCGCGGCGGGTGGAGGGCAATTCGCCATCGAGCAACCCGTTAGGGCCATTCGGGTGGCCGAAAAGATGCCCGTTTCCCCCCAGCAATGGATTGCCGACGCCCGCAAAGAGAACCGGATCGACGTGGTTGCCCTGGTATTGGAAGCGCCTCGTGAGTCGTTTGAGGATTTCCTCAAATTTTGGGATGAGAAAGTGATACCCGCCTACTATCCGTTCTTAAATCATGCTCTGTACGGAAAAGAGAACGATTCCCAACTGCGCTTGCAACAGCTCCGCAGGCTCTTCGAGCATCTCTCCGACTTTGAGGAGGAGGCCTCACTGCGGGTGGCTCGAGCCCGGGAGGCCGTGTCTGAAGCCGCCCAGAGTCACAGGGGCTTGCGGGCTCAGATGAAAGAGGACACCTGCATCGTGCTTCTGCCGGCCTTCGACAAGCCGAGAGTCGATATGCATACCGTGGCAACGGCCCGTCTGAAGCGGGAGCCGGGTCAGATACTCTGCTGCGGCAGCCGGGAGTACAAGATCGAGAACTTTGTCTTCGTCGAGCTGGCGCCACCCGCCAAGCCCTCCCCTGAAGGCCAAGAAGAACAATCCCCCACAGCGGACCATCGCTGAAAAACGCATCATTCCTTCTGAGCCAAAACGATCAGCGCGTCACTCTTGAAGCGGCCTGGTGAAGAGCCGCAGCATCTTCCCGACTTGAGAACCTGCTTGGTCGGGGAGCGGCAAGAATTGCCCGGCAGAGTGGGCAGAGTCTTCAAGGACTGCTGGCAGGCGGGGATCAGCCGCCCCCGGCTCAACCTCCCGTAAAACCTACCTTTAGGGCCTTTTGACGATTGGCTCGTTCCTTGGCATCCGGCTTGCTCACGATGAGTCCACGGGCAAGCCGGCCGCGGCATTGTTTGGCTGAAAGCGTCAAGAAACTATGGCCTGTGATGAGCGTCACCTCCTTTTGTGCGCATTAGCCCGACACTGTAGCTGGAGACAACTGACTATCAAACTCGGGAGTCATCGAGATGCGAGCCTCACTTCAAGCCTTTATTACCGTTTTCTTTATTTTTGCGATCGCTTCCGGCCCCCTTCTGGTCGGCCAGGAGGAACTTCCTCCCCCCAATTTCGACGTCGAACTCATCGCTACCGATTATTCGGGAGCCAAAGGAACCCTGGACGACCCTCTGAGCGGGAACCGCTCAATTCAAATGCTCACCGAGGTGCTGAATGATCCCGACCCGTCCGGCTACCAGTACACCGACTGGTCTGTGCGCATCGTCAAGGGTTCCTTCTGCCTTCCCTGCAGAGGCACAACCTGCCGGCTGATCGGAGCGGAGGGGCCGGATCCCATCTTTCAGCACACGCGGGTCCGCTCAAATGAGATGGCCATCGCCTTCTCCGTTTCGGTCTTCAAGACCGGCTTTCAGCTCGCAACTGCCCGCACCACCGTGCATCTGAAAGGCGAACCGGGAGCCTGCAGCGACGACTCGGGGGGAGACGGTCCCTTCGATGTTCAACTGGCCGCCCCGACAGGCAGCGTTCCGCTGGGATCGACCATCAAGCTCTTGGGCAACGCGCATCATCCGGGCGACGATCAACTGACTTTTCTGTTCTATGCAGCGACGGCTTCAGGACAACGCGGGAGCTTGATCGACGACCGCAGCGCTTCCAAGTGCGACGGCCCCTCGGGATGCTCGCTCGAAGTGTCCTTTCCGGCAGGAGACGTACCCGCCACCCATTTCTTCACTCTTGAGGTTTCCGATGGGACCAATACCGTCTCTTCCGTACAGAGGCAGGTACGCGTCTCCGAGAACGGCGATCCTCCGTTACCCGATGATCCGGAAAGGACCTGGACAGAGTGCGGCTCCTGTGGATCGCGGGTCGATGCGGGTCCTCTGGAAAGCACTGTTGTTGGAGGCGAAGACCTGAAACTGCGGGGTTCGGTCCGGGGCCCCTCAGTCGATTCCACCCTCATTCCAGGGATCTTCGAGTGGATCGTATTGGACGATGGCGGACTGGGATCTTCTCTGCAGATCGTGGCAGATTCTTCCCTCGGCGCCACGCTGCTGACTCCGGAAGTCAACCAAGACACTGAGATCGTGCTGGGATTGGAGGCTACCTTTAACGGCTGCGGCTGCGTCGACCCCATGCGGGTCATAATCTTGGCCCAACCGCCGCCTGAAGCCGCCGACGTGTCGGTGGCGGTCTCCGCGCCGGCATCAGCAGAACTGGGGGAGGGCGTGTCCTTCACCCTGAACGTGTTCAACCAGGGTCCCGAGGCGGCTGATGATGTGAAAGTGACGGCGACCCTGCCCCAAGGTTTGACCCTCAACTCCACATCTTCAAGCAGCGGGTCATGCAGCCAGTCGAACCAGGTCGTGACCTGCTCGTTGGGCACGATGAGCGCGGGCAGTTCGGCGACAGTCGGCCTGCTGACCGCTCCCGGCGGACCCGGCGACTGGGTCGTGGCAGCTTCGGTGAGCGCGGAGCAGGACGATCCCAACAGCGGCAACAACACTTCCGAAGCTCTGAGCCACGTCACCCAATCGGCCCTCGACTTGGCCCTGGCCATGACGGGCCCGGGACCCGATGCCGACCTGCGGGTCGACGGCGAGGTGGTTTACGAGATCACGGTCAAAAACCTCTCCAGCGGCGTCGCCAACAACGTCACGGTGATCAATCCGCTCTCTGAGCAACTGCTTTTCGTCAGGGCCAATCCCGACCGCGGCTCCTGCAGCCTGCTTATCAATACCCGAGAGATCTTGTGCCGGCTGGGCCGCTTGCAGGGCGGAGACGAGCCCCGCATCGAAGTGCGTGTCCGGGCTCGGCAGCCGGGATCGTTCGTCAATTCGGCTACCGTGACCGCTGATGAGGAGGACTCCCAACCCGACGACAACGTCGCCGGACTGGAATGGAACGTGAAGGCCGAGGAGGCCGACCTTGCAGTAGCCTTGGAGGCCTCCTCCGACCGATTAAACCAGAACGGCCTGCTGACCTACTCCATCACGGTCTCCAATGCCGGTCCCGGCAAGGTGGAGGAGGTGACGGTTTCAGGCCCTGTCCCCGCGGGCCTTACTTCGCCTTCGGCCTCGACCGAACAAGGGACTTGCACGGTTTCCGAAGAAGAGATCTCCTGCACTCTAGGCGCCCTCGAGGCCGACGAGCAAGTGACGATCACAGTTGAAGGCATGGCCAGCACCGAGGGCGTCCTGGTCTATACGGTGGAAGTCGGCGGCAGCGAGGAAGATCCCAACATGGAGAACAACTCCGACAGGGTGGAGATCCTGGTGGAGGCTTTGGAATTCACCCTGGTACCCTTCTCCCTGGGTCTTCCCGACACGTTCGTGAGCATGGCCCTGGTCAATTTGGCAGGGGGACCCAACTTCATCGAAATCGAAGCCGTGGGACGCGACGGAGTCATTCAGTCTTCGGCTTCCCTGGAGTCGGACTCGGACCGCAGTCAAGCCGCCTTCCTGACCAATCAGCTCTTCCCGCCCCAGGGCGGAGTGGACGAGGAAGCCACTTTGGTGGCTCGCGGGACGCAGGGCCGCATACGCTCCTTCTTCATGATGGGCGATAACGGCTTGCGCAAGTTGGACGGCATCGGAGGCTCGATGGCCGAGGGAGAGGAACTTTACTTCCCCATGGTGCGCGGCCAAGAAGCCAACACCCTTCTCTTCCTCTTCAATCCCGGCCAGGAAGAGGCTCCCGAAGTGCTCCTGGAACTGTTCGACGCTGAAGGCCACCTGCTGCAAACGGCCCTGGCCTCGCTGGCTCCCTTGGGATCATTGCGGGGCTCGGTCGGCGACGTGTTCGGTGAAGCCGACTTGGACGAAGGCTACGTCAGAGTGGCCTCCGCCGTTCCTTTGCGGGGATTCGAGGTGGTCAGCGACAACAGCAACTTCGCTTCTCTGACAGCCAAAAGGCCAGAACAAGTGCGGCGCCTGATAGTGCCTCATTTTCTAGCCACCGCAGACGCCACCACGTGGCTGCATCTGCTCAACCTCAACGACTCCCCGGCGGGCGGCACGGTCCATCTCTTCGACGACGATGGAGAAGAGCTGGCTGCGACCGCGCTTGACTTGGAGGCTCTCTCGCTGAGCCGCATCGACCTGCAGGACCTGTTCGACTTCGAGGAGTTGGATCTGATCACCGGCTATTTGGAGATCCGCATCAGCGGCGGCACCGCCGGCGTCTTCGAGAAGGCGGCAGAGGTGGTGGCCACGGTTTCTTATGAAAGCGAATCCTTCCACGCCGCCTTGCCCATGGCCCAGGAAGGCTTCCAGGAAACTTTCTTCCTGCACGTAGCCCAGTCGGACGAAATCGGAATGTTTCACGGCTTGGCCATCCTCAACCGCAGCCAGGAGCTTGCCCAGGGTCTGGTTTCGGTCTACGACAAAGAGGGTCTCAAGACGGGTGAAGCCGAATTCACGCTGGAACCTGGAGAGCGTGTCGTCGACCTGCTCAATGGTCCTGAATTCTTCCAATCCGGATTCTCCCAGATCCAGGGGCACATACTGATCACCAGCGATCAGCCAGTGATCTCCTTCGCCCTTTTCGGCGCGGCCGACTTCCTGGCCGCCATTGAAGGCCAAGGCGTGGAGGAGGAACGGTAGGGCCGCCTGGAGAAGGCTGGGCCTCAGCCTTCCGACTGGGGCGGATCGTTCGTCTGCGGCTGCTCAGCGGCCTTGGTCGTTTCCCTGCTTTCGGGTTTGGACGGATCGGGGGGTTCCTTGAGCAATCGCATGTAGGCTCGCAGTTCGTCGGTCACGCGCCCATAGTCAAACAGCCGAACCAACTCGCGTTCGGAGAAGCGGTTGGCCATCTGAGCGGCGAATCCATATCCAAACAAGTAAGACGAAGCGCGATGCTCTCCGGAGAAAAACTCCGAAAGTGACACCTCGTTTGGGCGCTTGTCAAAAGCTCTGCCAAACTCCGCGCCGAAGCGTTTGAACGCCTCCAGCCTCTTCTCCTGGGAGAGGCCCTCGGGCTGGAACAAGTAGGCGCTGGCAGAATCAGAATAATCGAGCCTCGAGGCCAGGTAGGCGGCGATGCCCCGGACGACGAATTCGTTGCGGAAAAAAGGCGGATGCGGACGGTGGATCACATGATCGAATGCCACCAGCCCCTGGGCGATTTGATAACGCACCTGTTGCCGCTCAAGCTCCTCAGCCATCCAGTTAAGATCGAAGAAGAGAAGGAAGCGGGGGGTGCCGATTGGACTCAGGATGCGGATCTGAAAGTCGAAGGGTTGGCGGCCCAGGATGGGAACCACCTGCCCAGGAATTTCCAGAAAAGGATACAGTTGGCGCAGGTCGTCGGCTGACTGCTTGACCAGCTCCTTGAAGGTGTCGGCGAGTTGCTTGATCTGTTCGCCCCGCTCCTTCAAGTCGGCGAACACCGTCTTGATGGCTTCCTGCCGGAGGTGCGTAAAGAAGATGCCGGTTTCCGAGCCGTAGAGGGCATGTGTGAGGAGGGAATAATAGCGGGGCTCGACCTCCTCTCGCCAATAGGCTTGGAAGGAGGAGAAGTCGTCTAAGGGCGCTTTTTCCAGCGTCTTCATCCAGGAAACGATTACCGAGGCCTCGGCTTCTTTCAGGAAGGCCCACGGCTCCCAGTCAGGATCATCGCTGACATGAATGGCCTGGAACTCGTAGCGGGCCGTAAACTGGACGTGCCGCATCTCGAGCACGCCCTTCAGCTTCCCTTCCTCGAAGCGTGCCTCGACTTTTTGCGGGCGCCCCCCCGGCACCGCAAAGGTCAAGGTTCCGTCTTCCACTTGAAAGGTCGTCGTTGTGCGGTTCCAGTCGGCATCGTAGAGCTTGGACTGGACGCCGTTGTAGACCAGGAAAAAGAGAGTTGAGGAATTCTCTTCGTTATAGGCATGCCACAATCCGGACCGTTGATCCGGCTGATCTTCAGCGTGAGCGGGCGCCAAGAGAGAGAGAGCCCCTAGAACTGCCGCGCCCACAAGACTGGAAATGCGTTTGAGTTGCCTGTTCATCTATTGCTCCTTAAAGTCTCTGGGAAGCTGGAAAGTACCTCGGCTTGATGGCGCAAGAGAGAGCCCAGCGGACTTTCCCATTGGATGCCGCGGTGATGCAAAAGTTGCATTTGGAAAGCTGCGGTCCCGAGCCTGAGGAACCGGCGTTTCCAGGGGTTGAGGCCGGCCTGCGTCCCGAGATGGCGGACGCAGGCCGACTCTTGACGAGGCTGGCTACTGAAGAGGCCGCTGGCCTCCGATAGCGGAAAGAAACACTCCATCGCGTGCGCCGAAGAGGGCAAACGCGATGATGGGCTGAGTGGAGGTGATCCGCAAGTAGCCTCCGATCTGCTCGAAGTTGCCGAAAAAGGTGCTGTTGTCGAGCAGTCCGATGATGCGCGAGCCGGAATCCATCAGGTGTTCCTTCATCCCCGTCCTTTCCCCGCTTCTGTCGAAAGCCTCGACTATCACCTGAGCCGGCTCCCCGCTGTTGTTGAACATGGCCAGACCTGTGAACAGATTGAGGTCGTCTGATTGAGCGACATGGAGGAAGAGGGTTTCGGTCTGTCCTTCGATCGGAATGGGGAGACTGGACAGCGTCTCCTTACCGATGCCGTCGAAGCTGATGATGGGCACGACTTTGGCTTCATCCGTAAAGGGGCCGACAACGCTCCCTTCAAGCTCGAACTCGAGATGCCCCTGCAGCAGCGTGAACCGGTCCAATTCACTGGTGTCGATTCCCATGATGTCGGCTAGTTCATGCACGCCCACCGATGACGGAGACAGGTCGAAGGTTCCCCCTCCCATCTTTTGTCCGCCGCCGTCGAATGCATCGACATGGACTCGGACGAAGACGTCGTCATCGGCATTGACGAGGCGCAGACGGGTTCCGGCTCCGTCCGGCCCGATCAAGAAGTGAGGCGAGACCAGGCTGGGGGTGCTGACGGCAGACTGAGCCATCATGGTTGCGAAGTTGTCGTCCACCTTAAGCAGTTCAAAGCCCCTGATCGGCAGAGAGGCGTCTATGTGCACATATCCGTCTTCAAGATCAGAAACTCCGAAAAGCTCCTCGGCCGTGGCCAAGATGGATCCTTGAGGCTGCAGGTCGAAGGCGGCGCTCCCAACCTGGCCGCCCTCGAGATCGAAAAGATCCAGAGTTACTGCGGAAACTGCTTCCAAGTCAGGATTGAAAAGATAGATGGTGGTGAAGTCTTCTCCGCTTTGGCGCACCCTGGGCAGGAACAAGTCGGTACCGTCCTGGGGTTCGCTTCCCACGCCGTCCAGCCGCCGGACGCTGTTGTCGCCGATCATGAAGAAGGCCTGGAAGGGGCCTTCGTTGCCCCGAATGATCAGGGTATCGGAAGGAGGCACGTCACGGGTCAGGAACGCGTCCTGTCCCAGAGCTGCGATCTCCTCTTCGCGGTCGGTTTGATTGACGATGTTGCCGTCGGCGTCGCGCCCTTCGATGCTGAGCGAATTCTCGCCTCCGATGCGGTTGACGATCCCCAGACCAATAAAGCTGTCGCTGCCTATTGTGTGTGGCAGAGCCAGGAAGTTGGGTCCCAGGATGCGGATCTCAACCTCAGCCGTGTTGTTGCTTTCATCGGGATCGACACCTCCGAAGGTGACTTCGGCCGAGAGGGGTACCGCCCCCTCGCCCAGTGCTTGCAGCGTGAGGGTGAGCTGGCTGTCGGAGCCGCTGTCGAGGCTCCCCAGCGAACAGGAAACCGTGCCGGCGTTGTTCTGGCAACCCCCGCCGGCGTCCGCTTCCAGGAAGCTCAGCCCCTCCGGGATCACGCTTGTGACCTGCACCCCGGACACGTCGTCGGGACCCGCATTGGCAACCGTCACAAGGGCTTGCAGGTTTCGCTCCTGTCCCACAGGATTAGGGGTCACCGAGACGATGCTGATCTCCAGATCAGCCTCGGCGTCGCTGATGGAGATCACGGCCTGACCGTTGTTGTTCGCCGAATTGCTGTCCCCCTGATCGGCTGTCACCGAGGCCGTGTTGACCACTTGCGCACCCACTGCGTCAGCTCTGGCGACGATGGTCACCAGCACCGAGGCGCCCTGCGCCAGGTCTCCGATTTGGCAAGTCACGAGCGAACCGGCCCCGATGCTGCAGGTGCCTCCCTCAGTGGCGGAGGCGCTCAGGGCCGTCAATTGAGCGGGAAGGTCGTCGGTTACGGTGACTCCCGTGGCGTCTTCCGGCCCCTGGTTGGTAACCGTGATGCTGTAGGTGACTTGGCCGTCGAGCGAGACTGCATCGGCATCAGCCACTTTGGACAGGCTGAGATCCGTGATGATTTCGCTCACCTGTATCGTCTCGGACTGCGAATTGTTGGGCACGCTGTCGCTGTCCGAGCCGAAGACGCTGGCGTTGACGGAGAATGGACCGACCGAACCGGCCTCTAGCGTGACCGTGCGCAGGGCTGTGGCTTCGTCCGCCAGAACTCCCACCTCACAGACAACGTCGGTGAGGCTGCCGCTTGCCAGTGCGCAGCCGCTGGAAGCGGACTCGAAGGAATTGGCCGGAATATTGAAGATAATCCTGACGTCGCTGGCCGCCGCCGGCCCGTTGTTCCGCGCCAAGGCCTCAAAAGAGACGCTGGCTCCGACGGGGACATTGGCGGCGGAACTGTTCAAAGAGGCCAATTCAAGGTCCGCTTCAGGCGGGGCTTCGGCCAAAATCTCGACTTCGATGTCGTCGTCGCAACTGCGGTTGTTGAAGCTTGCCTGAAAGTTGAGAAGAACCGTCCTGTCGACGCTGACATCGGGAACGTTTAAGACCGTCGTGCGGGAAGTGGGGCTGACCAGCGAGACTTGGCTGCCCAGGCCGTCGTCATCTACGACGGTCCACCGGAAGACTCCAGGAATATTGCTTCCTTCCGAGGTTCGGGCGCTCCCTTCCAGCGTCACGCTGGAAGGACCCACAACTGTCAGTGAGGGAGGTCCGGCGTTGGCGTTGATTTGGATGCCGCCTCCAAAGTCGCACACTTCATCCTCATCTTCCTCTCCGCCTGGACCCGTGTTCTCGGAAACCACGTTGACGGTTCGCTGAGCCGACTGCCGCGAATTGGTTCCATCCGAGACGACGACGGTGAAGTAACGGAAGCGGGGTATGAATCCGACGTTGAAAGGCAGAGTGGCGGAGCAGCCCGCACTACTCGTGCAGTTAGAGGCGACCCGCTCGCCGATAAGGGTTCCCCGCACTCCTTGGATGGTGGAATCATAAAACTGGAAGGTCAACTGGTTGTCGGTGGCGTCACGGGCCGAGCCGACCAGGTTGATGGTCGATCCCAGAGGGGCGCTGTTGGAGCTCGTTGTAATATTGACGTTAAAAGGACGCGAGTCGGGTTCCTCTCCTCCGGAACCGCCGTCGCAGGCCCCCGGTTCGCCCCTCAGATGAACCTGAAGGCTGTCTGTCTCAAGCTGAAAGCCTGGCGAGAAGACCGAAACGGAGAACTCGATGATCATGGAATCGGAGCGGACCCGCGAGTGCTGAAAGATAGGGTCGGGTCCTTCGGCTCCAGTAAAGCGGCAGGTTGTGGCAGTACACGGGAGGCAGAAGAAACCGCTTACGATGCGGACCGACCAATCGGTGAACTGGTAGCCGCTCGGATTAGGGTCGTTTATCACCTCAGTCATCAATTGAATGGAACGGTTGCCGCTGAAGGGATCGTCCTGGGTGCCGGCCGCCCCCGAAAAATCGGTGGCCGAAAGAACAACATCGAATGGGGCCGGCGGCGGGTCCTGCGCCAACAGAGCCGGAACAGCGAGCAGACCGAAAGTCAAGGCGAGCAGAAGCCCTTTGGAACCTGCTGCAAAGATACCTCGAATCAACATCTTACCTCCAAATGGTGCGTCCCGACCTAAGGTTGGAAATTCGTGGAGCGGAAGCCCGGGTGGCTCTCCGCGCAAGCAGGCCTTGTTTCCCCTTACCTGCTTTGCCCCTCTTGCTCCTCTGATTCGAGATCCAAGCGTTTCAAGAAAAGTTCTCCGGTGAACGCCGGCGTCTTGACGCCGAACAGTCCCGTCCGTGAGTCGCAGGCGATGAAAGACAACCAGACGGAATCGCCGTGAAAGGCCAGACGTGGTGAATCGGCGACGCCCAGAGTTGCGTCATCCGGCCCGATCGTCAGGGGCGGCATCATCCACCTGCTTTCTTCATAATCATATAGAGCCAGTCCGACCTTCCCGGCCGTCTGCTGGCTGCCTTTGCCCAGCGACTGATGCCAGATCGCAAACGCCGCATCCCGCCCATGATATACCAAAAGATCACTGGAAGCGGAAATATCTTTTCCCTCCGGCGTCAGGCGCCTTTTCTCAAACCCTTGGGCCTCGGCCGAGGCTTCGATGACTTGACTCTGATTCTTCGGGTCCCAGTAGCTGCAAAGGAGCAACAGCTTGCCTGATGCGGGCTCGGAGGCGAGAGCGATATACCCCATGCGGCCTTCGGCCGCAAAGATGGTACGAGGCTCAGAGCAGCCCTGCGGAGTGCAGCGGGCCAGATCGACCCTGGTCTCGTCGCCGGTCGAGAGGCTCCATGCCACTGCCGTGCCCTCGCTGAGCACAACCGCGTCAACCGAGACAGCCACCCCCTCCCCTATGGTTTCAGGCGGAGACCAATGGATGCCGTCTCGGCTGAATGAGCGGCTAATCAAGTCCGCGGTCTGAAGGTAGTAGAGCCAGAGAAGCTCCCCTTCTTCCACCAATACCGGTCTCAGCCCCTGCAACGCGGAAGCCTGCTCGACCTGCTCCCACTTTTCGTCCGGGCCCAGCCTCAAGAGACGCAATCTAAACTTGTCTGCTTGATCCTGGCTGTAGGTGAGCGCAAAAAAACCGTGGGCGGTTTCGTGAAAACTTACCGAGGAAGGGAAGCCTCCCAGGTCAAAGATTTGCCGCTGATCGCTCGCCTCTCCATCGGCCGCCGCCTCAGCGTCCGCTCCGGACTCGCTGCCGTTGACGGCATCTTCCTGCTGCAAACCGGCAGCTTGGCCCAGCGATTCGACCGGCAGGAGGTTGAGAAGAAAATGGCTGCGCCGCTGCTTGCGGATCTTTTCCATCCAGGCGGCCCAGGTCCGTCCCCGGTAGCGGCCCAGGGAAGGATTCATTCGCTGCCCCTTGCTCCTGCCCTTGGTTTCGGTGAGCTTGACAACCCGCTTGACCTTGCCGGTGAGGAGATCAGCCTCGCCGAAGAAGGGAAAGGGCTGACGGTCGCGACCGATCCACAGCACTTCGATGGAATCGCCGACAACCTGCATCGCATGGTTGTTGTCGCCGGCGCTCCGGTAGACGGAAGCCGGCCGCTCATTGATCCGCAATTCCGCAGAGCCGTCTTGGGCCGAGGCCGAGCAAAGAAGGGCGAGGCAGCCCGCCCAGGCGGAGATCGTCTTCAGTACGCTTTTAGACAAGTCGGTCCTGTGACCACAAAAAGGAGGAAAGCTGTCGACAGCTTTCCTCCTTTGAAGTGGTTTTCAGTTTTAGACTAAGAACCTGCGGGAGCCGCCCGCGATAAATGGGGCGACTCCCAGAGGCGACTTAGTTGGATGGCGGAAGCGGCCCGCTAGCCGACAACGGCAGCCAGTAGGACAAACCAAACGAATCCAGGAACACGATGCTCTGAGCGATGGTGACATAGGATCCGCGCTCACCGTCGTAGTTGACGGCGAATCCCTGGATGGAACCGCCGGTAGCGTCGTACCAGAAGTCACGCGTCAGGATGCGGTCGAAACGGACCCAACCGGGTCCCAACTCGTCGTTCTCCACAACCGGGTCAGCCAGGAAGTTGGCGGCCAAGCCGCGACCGTCCAGAGTGAACAAGTCATCCAGGCTGAAGGTGGCGAAGTTCTCGGTGAACACGAAGTCGGGGGAACCTCCACCAGGGACCAACTCCCCGCCGGGAATCCCGAAGACGTCGAAGCGGAAAGCATTCAGACACTTCACGGCCACCCTGATGACCACCGGGTCGATGGGCGGGGGCGGCGAAATCTGCTCGATTTCCTCTTCAATCCGAAGCGGATCTTCGCTGTTGTTGAAGATCACCAGGTTGTAGTAGGTCGCAGCGGCGTCCATACGGTAGGCGTTGTCGCTGAAGACCGCAAAGGCGCTACGGTTGAGGTTGAGCGATCCGTTGTAGTCGTCCTTGAATGAACCGAAGGACAAGAACTGATCCGCGGGCGAAACCGCATCGGGGAACAGCGTCCAGCCCAGCGATCCGCCGACCACAGGCTGGGGAGCCCAGGGATTGCTGGAGTCGCAACGAGGCTGGTTGCTGGTGGCGCCTTCGCAGTTCGTTTCGATGGAGTTGCCGCCATGGGCGTCCTGCCGCAGGTAGTAACTGTTGGTGGGCAGGAAGAGCTCATCGCTACGCAGGAGCGTCAGCCAGATGTGTTCTGTGCCCGACAGGATTACGCCCTTGGGCGCCAAGGGTCCGTCGACATCCATGCCTCCGTCGTTGACCGCGTCGGCATCGAAGGCGTCGAAATCGCCGTCGCCGTCCACGTCTTGCGGGGTGGCGTTGTTGTAGCTCGCCGTGCATTGCCCCGCCTCGAAGAGGTCGGCATCGTCGCAATCCAGGACCTGACCGGCATTGATGGCGGGGCGGGTCCAGGCGGTAACCGCAAAGGAAGCCTGGCCTCCGGGACGCGCAGCACCGATGGTGTGGAAGCCGTTCAAGTAGTTGAAGGAGATGGCGCTGGCGTTGAAGATGTTCAGGTTGTCGTCGTTGACGCCCGCGCGGACGCCGATTTTGTCGGGATCAACGCCGACGCAGTCATCCTCCAAATCGTCCGGCGTCAACTCGAAGGGATAGAGCCAATCGGCGAACTCGTCCAGATCCTCAGGATCATCGAAGTCGCCGCGGTCACCCGCAGGACTGGTGTCGTTGCCGTCACCCGAGTCGTTGCCGGCATCTCCCGAGGCCGTCACGAAGAGCAGAAAGCGGCCTTCGCCGAAGCGGGCAGTCGACAGAGGAGTGGGGTCCTGGGGCGGAGTCCCGAAGAAGAAGTCCGAAACGTTGACCTCGGTTCCCGGAATCGTGTAGTCGAAGGGGTTGATCAACATGGTGTCGTTGCAGGTCAACAAGACCAGGAAGTCGACCACGTCGTCGCAACTCTCATCGAAGTAGCGGAAGTGAAGGGTAACCGCGTCGGTCGGGTTGGTGTTGGTGATGGCGATGAAGTTCGTCCACAGGGGCGCCTCCAGGCCGAAGTTCTCGGTGACCGTGAGGGTCGGGACGAAATCGGGATTGATTTCACTCGGACGAATTCCCGTGTCAAGCAGGAAAAGAAGCTGCGATCCTGGCTCGACAACGGTTCCCGCCGGACTGTTGGTGCTCTGCACCTCCTGCGGGAAGTCGCCATAGCCGTCCTGAGCCAACGCCATCGGCGCGCTCAAAAGCAGCAAAACGGCTGCAATGGAAAGTATCTTGAGTCGGTTCATTGAAAGCATCCTCCTTAAGTTTGGCTTCTAGATGACCCAATACAACAATGACATATCTCTAGGGCGCCTGCTTTCAAAAAGCGCCCTCTAAGATGGCGGCCGGTCCACCCTGAACACAGTCACGGGCCTGATCCCGGCTAAACAACGCTCTAGAAGGATGCCCGCCCCGCGGGAAAGTCGCAAGAATTTTTCCCTGCATCCTCCCGGCGGCGCGGACAGAAATTCCGAGCCAGCGGACATCTTAGACCATCGCCTGCCAAA
Source organism: Acidobacteriota bacterium (assembly GCA_035471785.1). NCBI lineage: Bacteria > Pseudomonadati > Acidobacteriota > Acidobacteriota bacterium. Next base: position 88,756 of record DATIPQ010000095.1, on the reverse strand, counting down.
TGACAAACTCTTTGCCGATATTTCTCGGAAGCGGCGCGGATTCGCGCCCCAGCGACCGAATATCAGCAGATGCCCGCCACAGGGCATTCATGCTACCGTCTCTGAGAGGCTCGTGCAAGTCGCCTCGGGACCGCAAGCATGAACATCAAACGTCTTATCGGTGCCCAGCCTGCGGCTGCCCACACGGAACGGCTTTACGGCAAGGGCTACTACCATGGAGAAAACAGCGGTTATCCCCGGGAAGGCTATGGCCACAGGCATCCGGACTGGGAGCCCTGGTGCGATTTGCTGGCCTCCCTCATTCCCTCCGGCGGACTGCTCCTCGACTTGGGATGCGCCTACGGCTTTCTGGTAGAGGAAGCCCGCAAACGCGGTTTCCAAGCCTTCGGGTTCGACATCAGCAGCTATGCCCTGACCCGCGGGCACGCCGCCGGCCGTCTGGGACGCTGCACTCTGGAGCGGCTTCCCCTGCCGGACCAATGCGCCGACGCGGTTTGCCTCTTCGACGTCCTCGAGCATCTCTACGATCCGCTGGCCGCCCTGCGTGAAGCCCGCCGGGTCCTCCAGCCCCGGGGACTTTTGATCGGTGCCACTCCCGACGCTCCCTTCTTTTCCCGTCAGGAAGAAACCCACTGCTTTGAGCGTCCGGCTTCTTTTTGGACGGCGGCCCTTGAGGAACTGGGACTGGAGTACCGCTTCCGCTTTTCTGAAGAGGATTACAACTTTCAGTTCCTGGCCGGAGAAGAGGGCCTGAGCCGCCTTCTCGGCCGTTTCCAGCACGACTACTTCGACGATTCCCCGGATGTGGTGCAGAGCGGGCCTCCTCTGCGGGCGGTGCTGCGCCCGGGATGGGCTCGCCTCCGGGGAGGGGCGCGGAGGCCCCTGAAGTGGCCGGCCCGCATCTACCTGCTCAACCCCTTGCGCGTCCCCTTGCGAGTGCGGGGCCAACTCCATCTGCGCGCCCAAGGCTGGGCCCGCATGAGAATCCGCTGGAACAGCCAGGTCCTGGCCGACCTGCGCCCCCGGCCGGAACCGCTGCAAGGGGTCTTCCAACTGCCCGAGTTCCTGCTCCCCTCGGGCGGACACCATCTCTTTCTGGAATCCTTCCCGCCCCAGACCCGATGGGAGATCGGCCCCATCGTTCTGCAGTCGCAAGCGGCCCGAAGCGGCCCCCTGCGCCGCGGACTGCCATTCGACCTCTATCAACGCTACCGCATGGCCGCCGAGGCAGCCCGGGTGCTGGGTCCCCGGACTCTTCTCGACATGGGAGGATACATGGGCGACGCCGACGGGCACTTGGCGGTATCGTCGGATTTCTTGGCTCCCGCCGAGTCAGGCCGCTCGCCCCAGGTGATTTCCTGCGACCGGCGCCTTTGCGATCATCCCGATTACCTCCGCGACGACGACCCGCTCTTGCAAAATGCCCGCTTCGACATGGTGGTGTGCCTGGACGTGCTGGAACACGTGCCTCCCCGGCAGCGGCCCGCGTTCCTCGACCGTCTGCAGCAGTTGGCCAGGCGCTGGATCGTGCTGGCCGGACCTTTCGCCTCTCCCCAAGTGGAGGCGGCCGAAGGACGGCTGCGGGAGGGACTGATGGCGGCTCGCCGCTTCCTCGAGGAGCACGCCCGCTACGGCCTGCCCGACTTGCAGCAGGTCCTGCAGCGCTTCCAGGAGGCCGGATGGACGGTCATCGACCTGCCCAACGGCTACCTGCCGCATTGGGAAGAGGGCCAGGCGCTGACCCAACACTACTTCGCCCTGGACGATTACGGCAGCAGCGTTCTCCTCAACCGCATCCTCAACTCTTCACGCTACAGCGGCGACAACCGCCAACCCTGCTACAGGCGCCTGCTCGTTATATCAAGGGAGCCCCTGGGGGAGGAGACGGGCGCGGCCGTGCAGGACCTGAGCAGTCAGGCCGGAAAGCCAGAAGTCCCTCCTCTTTCCCGCCATCCCGGCTTTCTGCAACTGCAGGAGCGGGTCATCAACCTGTTGGCTGAGCGCGGCCCGGCAGCCGACGACCTCTGCTTCTTGCTCAACGAACGCGAAAAGCACATCGAATTGCTGCAAGCCTCCCTGAGAGAATTGGAGCGTCTCAACGCCCAGCCCTTGCACAAGATCGCCCTGCGGCGCTTGAAGGAGCGGGGATGAGCGGCCAAGGGGAGGCTCCCCAGGTCTCGATTGCGGTCATCAACTACCGGGGACGCGACTACCTGCAAGAACTCTTCGACTCGCTGGAGGCGCAGACCTTCCGCGACTTCGAGGTGCTCTTTATCGACAATGCCTCAGGCGACGGGAGTTGCCAGTGGGTGGGACGCCGCTTTCCACGGGTGAAGCTGCTGCCGCAGCAGGAGAACCTGGGATTCGCCAAGGCCGCCAACCTGGCGGCGCGTTCCTCGCGGGCCCCCTTTCTGGCTCTGCTCAACACCGACCTCAAGCTGGAGCCGGACTGGCTGAAGGAAGCGGTCAAAACGGCCGAGAGAGAAGAGGCCGCGGCGGTGGCTTCCAAAATGCTCCTCTACAGCCGGCCCGGAGTGCTCAATGGGGTGGGCGGGGCCATGAACCGGCTGGGATACACCTGGGACAGGGGGATGTACGAGGAGGACGAGGGCCAGTACGACCGCGTCGAGGAAGTCCTCTTCGCCTCCGCCGGCGCCGCTCTCTTCCGGCGGCGCATCTTCCTGCAGGCCGGCGGCTTCGACGAGCGCTTCTTCATGTACCACGAGGACGTCGACCTGTGCTGGCGCCTGTGGATACTGGGACATCGCGTGGTGACGGCCCCCCGAGCCGTGGTCTATCACCACTTCGGCGGCTCCACCGCCAAGACCCGCGGCATGCGCTGGAGAGAACTGTTGGGAGAGCGCAACAACATGCGCACGCTGCTCAAGAACTATCAGCTCGGCAACGCCTGCCGGGCCATGTGGGGCGTACTCACCTTGCCCCAGCCTCCCAGGCGCAAATGGGGACAGTTGCGCAACCTGCTGTGGAACGTCCTCGTGCTGCCCGACACCCTGAGGCTGCGCAGGCGGGTGCAGAAAGCCAGGCAGCGCAGCGACCGCCAACTGCACGGCCTTATTGTACAATCGCGGGATGTCCCGCTCCGGCTCTGAGTCTTCTGCCCCCCATCCCTCCCAGGTTTCAGTGATCACCGTCAATTGGAACGGGCGGGGGCACCTGGAGCACCTGGTGCCGTCTCTGCAGGCCTGCGGGTGCGGCGAGATCATCGTCGTCGACAACGGTTCCTCGGACGGCTCCAAAGAGTACCTGCGACGCCGCCATCCCCAGGTGCAGATCATAGAAAACGACTGCAACCGGGGATTCGCCGGGCCCAGCAATCAGGGAGCCCAGGCCGCCCGGGGACGCTGTCTGGCCTTCATCAACAACGACATGCGGGCAGATCCGGGATGGCTCGAGGAAGGGCTGGCGAGATTGTCCCCCGAGCGGCCCTGCGTCGCCTCCCGCATTCTCGACTGGGAAGGCAAGCGAATCGACTTCAACGGTTCTTCCCTGCAATATCTGGGATTCGCGCTGCAGCAGGACATCGGGGAATTGGCCGAGCGGGTGAAAGACCGCGACGAAGTGCTCTTCCCCTGCGGCGGAGCCATGCTCATCGAGCGTCAGGTCTTCCTCGACCTGGAAGGCTTCGATCCCGATTACTTCGCCATCTTCGAGGACGTCGACTTGGGTTGGCGCCTGTGGCTGAGCGGTTACGGAGTGGCCTTCGCTCCCCGCTCCATCGCCTACCACCGCGGCCACGCCACCTTCGCCCGCCACGCCAACGAGCGCATGCGCTACCTGATGCACCGCAATGCCCTGCTGACCGTGATTAAGAACTACGAGGAGGAACTCTTCCAAAAGGTCTTTCCCCTGGCCGTGCGCCTGGCCATCCGCCGGGCGGTGCTCCTCTCAGGAGTGGAAAGGGAGAGCTTCTACCTGTGGGCCGAGGCCCGCCGCCAGTTGCGCAGCGGCGACGAGGCCGCCCAGGAACGCTGGATCGACGCCCTCAATCACCTGGTGGCACTGGACGACGTTCTGGAACGCCTTCCCCAGGTGCTGGAAAAGCGGCGGCGCGTTCAAGCCTTGCGGCGGCGTCCTGATAGCGAGATTCTCGAGCGCTTCGACGATCCCCTGCGGCGCATCGTGGAGGATCCGGAATACGAGATGGAAGAGCAGTCCTGGCTGCGCCTGCTGGCCCTGGACCGGCATCTTCCCCTGGAGCAAGCACCCGACCCGCGTTCCCGCCAAGCGGACCGCCTGTCGGCCAAGGTCGAGGACTTGCGCCGACAGCTCGACCGCTTGCAGCGGCAGGGGACGCAAGCTCTGGCGACTCCACCCCCCGCAGGCCGTCCCGGCTTGAAAGCCTTCCTCGACAGCCTGCGCAAGGACGGGCCGGGCCTCACCTTGAAGCGGGTAGCCAGGAGGCTGCGCCGTGGACTCTAAAGCCCCCGATATCAGCGTCGTCATCCCCACCTACAACCGGGCCCGAATGCTGGAAAAGACACTGCGGGCTTTGGCCTCCCAGAAGAGTCCTCACGAGCGGGCCCTTTCCTTTTCTTATGAAGTCATCGTCGTGGACGACGGATCGCGCGACCAAACCGGGAGCCTTTGCCGCCGCCTGGCCGAGGACTTTCCCGTCCCTTTGCGCTACTTCCGCCAGAGCAACCAGAAGCAGGGCGCGGCGCGCAACCGGGGGGCAGGGCGGGCGGAGGGACGCTGGCTGCTCTTTCTGGGCGACGACACCGTGCCCCGCGGCGACTTCCTCTACCACCACCGGCGCGCCCACAATCGGCGCGGCGATGCCGGCCGCCTGGCCGTCATCGGCTACACGCCCTGGGCCGAGGACTACCCGGTGACCCGCTTCATGCACTACATCGGCGAGTACGGATGGCAGTTCGGCTTCTCCATCATCGAAGACCCCGAGGACGTCCCCTTCAATTTCTTCTACACCAGCAACGTCTCCCTGCCCCGCCGCTTCTTCATAGAGAGCGGAGGCTTCGACGAGGACTTTCAGGAGTATGGTTGGGAGGACATCGAACTCAGTTGGCGCCTGAAGCAGCAGGGAATGCGGCTGGTCTACCAGCCCCGGGCGGTGGCGCGACATCACCATCCCACCTCCCTCGAGTCGTTCCTGAGGCGCCAGCGCAAGGTGGGCTACTCGGCCTGGACGTTCCATCTCAAGCACCCCGAGATGGAGGAGTTCCTCAACACCCGGCGCCTGCCCCGCTTCTCGCTGGGGCGGCGCCTCAAGATGGCGCTTCTCAAACGGCTTTGCCTGTGGACGGAAAAGCGGCGCTGGCCCGATCTCAGCCGCTACTACCCCGACCTGCTCAGCTATCACTACAACCTGGGACTGCTGGAGGCTTGCGACGAGGAATGAAGGAAGGGCAAGCCTCCATCACGGTAGTGGTCCCCAACTACAACCAGAGGAAACTGCTGCGCGCCTGCCTGCGCTCCCTGCGCCGTCAGACCCATCCCTGCCGGGTGCTGGTGGTGGACGACGGGTCCGAGGACGGCAGCGCCTCCATGGTGGAGCAGGACTTTCCCGAGTTCCGCTGCCTGCGCCTCTCCTCCAACGTGGGATTCGCGGCGGCGGCCAACGCCGGAATGCGGCGCGTGGAAACCGAGTTCACGGCCCTGCTCAACAACGACGCGGAAGCCGACCCCGAGTGGATCGCCGCCGGACTGCGAGCCTTCCAGCGCCTGCCCCGCCACGGAATGCTGGCCTCCAAGATGATCGACTCGCGCGATTGCTCCCGCCTCGACTCGGCGGGAGATCTTTACAACCGCAGGGGGATGCCGCTGAAGCGGGGCAACGGTTGTCCGGCGTCGGACTTCGAGCAGGAGGCTGAAGTCCTGGGAGCCAGCGGCGGAGCCGCCTTCTACCGCACCTCCATGCTGCGCCGTCTGGGCTATTTCGACGAGTCTTTCCACATGTACCTGGAAGACGTCGACCTGAGTCTGCGAGCCCGCCTGGCCGGCTACCGCTGCCGCTTCATTCCCCAAGCAGTGGTCTACCATCTGGAGGCCGGCTCCGACCCTCTGCGCAAGCCCGGCGACGGCCCCGGCGTATACTATTCGCCGTCGCGCGTGTACTGGATCACCCGCAACCGCTGGCGCTTGATGTGGACTTACCAGCCGCTCTCCAACTTCCCTTGGCTGGCCCTGGGATGGACCAAGAGCGCCCTCTTTCACCTTCTCAAGGCCGGCTACTTGGGGTCGTTCTTGAAGGGGACGGCGGCCGGATGGGCGGCATTGCCCAACGACCTGGGCAAGCGTCGCCGCCTGTTCCGGCACAGCCGCATATCCCGGTCTGAACTATGGAAGCTGTTCCGAGCCTGACCGCCATCTGCGTCAACTACAACGGGGCTCAAGTGCTGCCCCGGCTGCTGGAGTGTCTGCGCTCCTGCCGGCGCCCCCTTCAAATCCTGGTAGTGGACAGCGCTTCTCGCGACGGATCGGCCGATCATCTGGGCTCCGACGTGCACCTGCTGCGGCTGCGGGAAAACCTCGGCTATGCGGCCGCTCTCAACGCCGGACTGCGGCTGCGGCTGAGCCAACCCGATCCTCCCGACTTTTTCCTCCTCCTCAACAACGACGTGGAGTTCGAGCCTGGCGGGCTGGAAGCGCTCATCTCCTGCGCCCAAGCCGAGCAGGCTTGGGTCGCAGGCCCCCAAGTCGTCAGCCGAAGCGACCCCCGGCGTCTCGACGCCGCCTGGGGACGCGTCGACTATTCGCACGTGCTGGCGCGCTATCGCGGCAAGGGAGCCCCGGCTTCGCGTTATCGCCAACGGCGCCGGACGGAACTGTTGCTGGGATGCGTCCTGCTGGTCAAACGCCAGACCCTGGAAAAGGTGGGATTCTTCGACGAACGCTATTTCATGTATCACGAGGAGGTCGACTTTCTCTACCGCTGCGCTCAAGCGGGACTGAGGGTATGCTTTTGTCCGGCCGCACGCTTTCTCCATCGCGGCGCCCACAGCACCCGCCGCTCGCCACTGAAAAAAGTCTACTGGCTCCGCCGCAACACGCTCTTTTTTATGTTCAAACACCGCCCTGGAGCCTTGGCCTGGCTTTACTGGGCAGCGACCTTGGCGGGAAGCTTGGCCTTCAATACCCTCCTCCTGCGCACAGCCCGCCTAGGCGCCATCCTGCGCGGGGTGCGCGACGGATTCAAGACCCGGGGACGGCAAACCCGCCTACGGCAAACTGAAGCCAATCGACCATGAAGGAAACTCCCTCCATCGCCGTCATCATTCCCTCCTACTCGTCCCGGCCCTTAATCGGAGCGACGCTGCGGTCGCTTTTCCTGCAGGACGTTGAGGAAACCTTCGAAGTGGTGGTGGTCGACTCTTCCCCCGACGATACCGCCGACTGGATCCGCGGCGAGTTTCCTTCCGTCAAGGTGCTGCACTCTCCCCAACGCCTGCTCCCCGGGGCCGCGCGTAACCGCGGAGTCCAGGCAACCAGGGCCCGACTGCTGGCTTTCTTGGATGCCGATGCGACCGCCCGCCCCGACTGGCTGAAGATCCTCTTGGGGCGCCTGCGGCAAGACGGCATCCGGGCCGCGGGCGGATCGGTGGACAACGCTAATCCGGAATCACCGGTCTCCCGCATGCTTTACTGGATCGAGTTCTCGGAATTCGCTCCCGGGCTTCCTTCTGGTCCTCGCTGGGCGCTGCCCTCCTGCAATTTCGTCATTCCCCGCCGCGACTTTGAGCGCGCCGGAGGCTTCGAGGAGAAGACAGCCATGAGCGAAGACCAGATCTTTTGTCTGGCCCTGGGAGAGGGGATCTTCTTCGAATCCTCCACGGGAGTCCTGCATCGTCAGCGTGAAGCGCTTCCCCAGGCCCTGGACCATCTGCGCCGCCTGGGTCTGTGGAGCGGCCGCCTGCGCCGCCGCTTCAAAGTTCCCGGCTGGCGGCTGCGCCGTTTTCCCGCCGCGGCCTGGCTCTTGCTGCCGCTGCGCGCTTGGCGCATCTGGCGCCGAGCCCGCCGCAGCCGGGCCCCCTTGAAGCGGGGGGACCTGCCTCTGCTGGGACGCGGACTGACCCACTGGTGCCGGGGATTCCGTCAAGGCCTGCGGGAGATCTAGAAAACGACGATGGTGGAGCGTCCGCCCTTGGAAAGGAAATCGCCCACGACCCCTATGGGCCTCTCCCCCGAAAGGTCAAGGTTGACGTAAAGCTGCAATGCGCCCGAGGGTTTGGGACCCAGGATGATGGAGCGATAACGCGCCTCGAAGATCAGAATCTCCTGATCGCGGGAAGTGGATTCATTGGGGTGCCAGTTGACGCGGGTGGAAAGGGGTGCGGGAACCCTGCCCGACTCTACGGTGAACTCGCGGACCACGTCGGGTTGGAATGAGGTAATGACCGCGCTGCGGTTCAACTCGGGATCGTAGATGTAAAGACGCCGTTCCGCAACCAGCGGGTGTTCACCGCGCCAGTCGATCACCAAGCCGGGCCGGAAGTTGAGAACCAGATCCCCCACGACTTTGAGGCCGTCCGGCTGCAAGGAGAGAATGAGCAGGCTGGGGCGGTCCTCCAGCACGGCCGCAACGTCCAACAACCCGTCGTCGTCGAAATCGAACAGGGCCAAGCTGGTGATCGTCTCTCCCGGGAGCAAAATCGAGCCCTCCGGTTGGTCGAAGGGCGATTCTCCGCCGTCATGGCGAAAGAAGATATGAACTTGGGCGCCCTCTTCGTCGTTGCGGCCCAGCAACAGATCAGACAATCCGTCACCGTCGATGTCGGTAAACACCATCTGGGCGTCGTTCGAAACGCTGACCGACCGCAGCAACTGAAACTGCGACAAGGCGAAGACCTCTTCGTTTTCCATCAGGAAAAGGCCGTCCTGTCCGCGCTTGGCCCGCATCGTATAGGGCTCTCCGGCAGCGGAGGGCGCCCGTGAGATGAGAAAGTCGAAGGGCGTCGACTCTTGTCGGGGGGCCGAGGGCTCTTCCGGCGGAGGCGGATCCTCGGGAGGCGGCGGCTCTTCGGCCGGCGGCGGGTCAGCCTGGTTGCCTTCATCGCCGTTGCTATGATCGAGTGAGTCGGTTTCGCCGGGTCCATCAGCGGGGTCCGGTTGCGAGGGACTCTCTTCGCCCGTCCCCGGGCCCTCGTTTGCGGCGCCGGGTTCTTCGGCGGGAGCGTCCTCACGCGAGGCCTGTCCGCCTACCGGCGCGGCGCTGTCGTCGCCCGGTCCGTCCTCGGCGGCAGTGGGGTCGCCGCCTGCGGAGACGGCAAAGGGATTGCCGGATGAACCGAAAACCGGCCGATCGAGCTGAGCGTATTCCACTTCCAGCGCCAGCAATTGGTCGTGATCTTCCAAGGAACGGATCTCAACCTGCTTGCCCGGCAGGTCAAAGAGAGACTCTTCCCGGAGGAGTCTTGCGGGGTACGCCGTGGACCCGGAATCCCGCGAGGCAACAAGGGCCCTGCGCGCATGCTGAGGGACAACTCCTTCGGGGACGAATCCGCCGCCGGGCTCCGGCCGTTGGCGCACCTGGGCGGCGCGCCGGAAGGCCGAATCCGGATCGAGTTTCTCTTCCCGCCCCTCGCCCACCCCTTGGGCAGAGGGAAGCTGGCTGCCGCTGCCTTGGCCGGAAGAGAGGAGGGCGGCCTGATCTCCGGACTGGAAGGCCGGCCGAGCCGAGTCCGCCAGATCCAGATAGCTGTAGGTCGGCAACGTCAAGAGCAGAATGACGCCGCCGATTCTGGTGAGCCATTTCATCAAGCTGAATCCGATCTTTACTGTTTCGGCTTCGACTGCGCACAACTCCACTTGGCTCGCAATCCGCAGCCTTTTACTTTATAACTCAAGACGCCCTCAGACGCAATGAGCAAAAAGTGGTCTCGCACGAGAGAAAGCCTCCGGCCTCTCTCCAAGCCATTGTACCGGTTCGCGCAGTGCGTCGGCTCACAAATTTTTGAACTGTTAAGATACGGACTGGGACGGGGCCTGGTACCGGAATGCCGCTCCCATCGGAACCCTGGGGGGCGATCAGGGCGGCGGCGGGAAAACAGGTTCCGATTTACTTGCGACTTTGCCGCGGCGGCGGCATCTTCTATCTGTGCTTCGGAGACAAGCGCAGACAGCGAAGATACTGCTTAGGCGCTGGCTGTCAGGATCGCTTCTCGATGCCCATCGATATCAGCCAGCAGCAGTTGACGGAAATCGTCGAGCGGGCCCAAGAAGGATCGCCGGACGATTTCTACAGGCTTTACGAGATCTTCTCCAAGCCGATCTTCAATTTTATCCGGCGCTTGATCGGAAGCGGGGTAGAAGCCGAGGATCTGACGCAAGAGACCTTCTTGAAGGTGCACAGCGAACTCGGCAAGCTTCGAGAGCCCAGCCAGTTCAAGTACTGGCTGTACCGGATAGCCCGCAACGAGGTCTATCAGAAACTGAGACGCTCCAAGCGGACTCCCGAGGTTTCGATCGATGATGAGGAAACCGAATACTACAATTTCCTGCCCGACGAATCGGACGGGCGGGATCCGGAACGGCAAGTCCTCTCCCTGGAAATGCAGGAAATCATCGACCGCACCCTGGCCGGGCTTACGCCCAAGTATCGCGACGTGTTCGTCCTGGCCGTCTTTCACAAGATGAGCTATGACGACATTACAAAAGTTGTGGGACGGTCCTTGCTCTCGGTCAAGACCGACATCTACCGGGCAAGACTGGCTATGAAGGAAGCGCTGAACGAGTACCTGAAACGGAAGACGACATGAACTGCCAGGACTTTCAACTGATGCTCTCGGCGGAATTGGACGGCGCCTTGACGGCGTCGCAAGCGTCCGCCTTGCAGGCTCACCTGGAAGTCTGTTCGTCTTGCCGAGCCGAAAAAGCCCAGTTTCAAGAATGGGACCGACTCGTGCGGGCGGAGGCTTCTTACGATCAGGAGCCTCCGCTGCGCATCTGGAACGCCATCGAGGCGGGCATCCGCCAACGTCAACCCGCCACCCCCGCCATGGCCCCTCAGGCCCAGCCTGCCGGTATCCGGCAATGGCTGGCCGGATGGCTGCAAACGCCCCAGTTGCGCTTGGCCGCCGCCGCCCTGGCCGTGGTGCTGGTATGCGGTCTGGCCTTGATGCAGATGGGACCTGGGGAAAGCGAACGCCTGTTGGCCGAGTTGGACGCCATCTCAGGTCCGGAATCGACGGAGAACCCCTATCTCATCGAGTATATGGAGCAAGAATCCCGGCCGCGCAATCCGTTCAGCGGCATGTAGGAGGCAGAGATGAAGAGGGTCATCGCATACTTGTTAGTGGCGAGCTTGCTTGCAACTGGGCTGATGGCTCAGGAACAAGCCCGAGCCCTCCAGCAGGACGAAACCGCCCCGCTGGCATTAGAAGAAGGCGATAAAGCCAAACTGCAATTCGCCGCCAGCACTCACGAATTGATCATGACCCGTTTGGCCGAAGGCCAATACGAGTCCATCCTTCCCGAATACCGCAAGATCCTGGCTTTGCAACTCAGCGGCTCCTTCGATGAGCGATTGACCCAAGGCGCCTGGCTGATCGTGGACGAACTGAGAACGGAAGGCCAATACGACTTGGCCCACTCCGTCATCAAAGAGACGCTGTCGCGCGTCAGCGACGTCGACAGCCGCTGGGAACTGCTGATCCTGCAAGGCAAGACCTACAAGGAACAGGGACTTTACGGGAAGGCGATCGCTTCGCTCGAGGAGGCCCGAAAGCTGCGGCCTCAAAACCACCCGGATCAATAAAACGGTCCGCAGGCCAGTTCATTCGCCAGAGTCTTTCAGGCGTGCCGATGCTCTTTTGAGATCGGCACGCCTTTTTTCTTTTGTTATCCTGACCCACCATGGCCAAACTGCAAATCGGAAATCCCTCGGGGCTGACCATCGACGACGTCGTCAGCGTGGCGCGCCATCCCCGTCCGCAAGCCCGCCTCAGCCAGGCGGCCCGAAGGCGGATGGAAGAATCCAGCGGCTGGGTCGATTCGGTGGTGGAAGGACTCAGCCATGATCATCAGCGCTCCTCCTATTACGGCATCAACACCGGCTTTGGCTCTCTGGCCGGATGGACCACCCTGGACAACGCCTACCTGACGCGCGTCCTCTCGCGCAACCTGCTGGCCTCCCACGCCGCCGGGACGGGCGCCTACTTCGACGAAGAGACCGTGCGAGCCGCTCTGCTGCTGCGGGCTCACTCGCTGGCCCAGGGACACTCCGGCATCCGCATCGAAGTGGTGGAAAAGCTCCTCGCCATGCTCAACGAGGGAGTTTATCCGGCCGTTCCCTGCATGGGCTCGCTGGGGGCCAGCGGCGACCTGGCTCCCCTCTCCCACCTGGCCTTGCTGCTGGCCGCCGTCCCCCAGGCGCCCTCCTCCCAGGAGGGGCTTGACTTGCCCCCAGGAAACGGCGAGGCCTTCTTGCCCCTGGCCGAGGACGCCGCCTGCAGCGATTGCGACTTGCACCTGACCGTGGACCGGGCCTCGGGAAAGCAAAGGCGCTGGAAGCGGGTGGAAGGCGCGCAAGCCATGAAGAAGGCGGGAGGCCCTCTGGAGTTGCGGGCCAAGGAAGGGTTGGCGCTCAACAACGGGACCGCCTTCTCGCTGGCCCTGCTGGCCCTGGCCCTGCACGACGCCGAGAGCCTGGTGGAGCAGGCCGATCTGGCGCTGACCATGTCGCTGGAAGCCATCAAGGGCTTCGCCGATCCCTTCTTCCCCCAGATTCACGAAGCGCGCGGTCATCCCGGCGCCATCCTGACGGCCGCCGCCGTGCGCCGCTACGCCGAAGGAAGCACCCTTATCGACGGCTCTGCCCGGCAGCGCCCTCGCCGCATTCCGCCCCAGGACCCCTACTCACTGCGCTGCGCGCCCCAGGTTCACGGGGCCGTCCGCGACGCCCTGGCTTTCGTGCGCCGCACCGTGGAAATCGAACTTAACGCCGCCACCGACAATCCGCTCATCTTTCCCGACCTGCCCCGCGACTACAAAGCGGTCTCGGGAGGCAACTTCCACGGAGAGCCGGTGGCCATGGCTTCCGACTTTCTCTCCATCGCGGTGACCGAGTTGGGCAGCATTTGCGAGCGCAGGGTCTTCAAGATGACCGACTACCATCCCGACCAGCCCTTCGGATTGCCGCGCTTTCTCTTTGACGACAAGGCCACCATGGGACTCAACAGCGGACTCATGATCCCCCAGTACACGGCCGCGTCCCTGGTGTCGGAATGCAAGACCCTCTCCCATCCCGACTGCGTCGACTCCATCCCCAGTTCGGCCAACCAGGAAGACCACGTCAGCATGAGCCTCAACGCCGCCCGGCACGCCCGCCAGATCGTCGACAACATCGAGCAGGTCATCGCCATAGAGTTCCTCTGCGCCTGCCAGGCCCTGGACTGGCGCTTGCGCCAAGACCCCTCCACCCGGTTGGGAGCGGGCAGCCAGGCCGCCCTGCGGCGTTTTCGCGACGATGTCCTCTACCTCGACCAGGACCGTCCTCTTTACCCCGACATGCGCCGGGCCCTTCACCTGGTGCGCAGCGGAGCCCTCCTGCAGGCCGCCCGCCAGGCCGGCTGAAGGGCCGCTTCCCTCGGCCGATACCCGAATTCGATATAGTTAAGTTTTTCGAATCAGGAGCAAGAGCACACATGAGCACACGGGTTGAAGCCCGCGTTCCCCGCGGCATGAGGGACATCCTGCCTGAGCAGATGATCAAGCGGCAGTACGTCATGGACGTCGTCAGCCAAGTCTTCCAGAAGTTCGGATTCGAGCCCTTGCAGACTCCCGCTATCGAGCTCTACGAGACGCTGATGGGCAAGTACGGTCCCGAGGCCGAGAAGCTCATCTATCAGACCTTCCACGAGGGAGGAAGCGAGGAGCTGGCGCTGCGCTACGACCTGTCGGTGCCCCTCAGCCGCCTGGTGGGGATGCATCCCCAACTGGCCATGCCTTTCAAGCGCTATCACATCGCGCCGGTGTGGAGGGCGGAGCGTCCTCAGCGGGGACGTTATCGCGAGTTCTACCAGTGCGACTGCGACACCGTGGGTTCTTCCAGCATGCTCTCCGATGCCGAGACCATCAACGTCATCTATGCCATCCTGGAGCGGCTGGGATTCACCGAATTCAGCATTCACATCAACCACCGCAAGGTGCTCAACGGCATCGGGCAGTTCGCCGGAGTTCCGGAGGAGCAGTTGGCAGGACTCTACCGCTCCATCGACAAACTGGACAAGATCGGCCTGCAAGGCGTGAAGAAGGAACTGGCCGACAACCGCATTCCCGAGCCCGCCGTCGACCGGCTGCTGGACCTGCTTCAAACCGAGGGCCGCAACCGCGAGTTGATCGATAACCTCGAGGAGCCTCTGGGCGGCTTGGAGGAAGCCCGCCAGGGACTCCAGGACCTGGAGCAGATCCTCGACTACCTGGAAGCGCTCGGGGTGCCCGAGGAGTTCTACACGGTCAAGTTCGCCATGGTGAGGGGACTCGAGTACTACACCGGCTCCATATACGAGACCACTGTCCGTCAGTCCAAGATCACCAGCAGCGTGACCGGCGGGGGCCGCTACGACAAGCTGATCGGAATGTTCCGCGAGGAGAGCCTTCCGGCGGTCGGCACCACCATCGGCATCGAACGCATTATCGACATCATGGAAGAACTCGACATGTTTCCCTCCCAGGTGGGCGACACGGTGGTGGAGGTCCTGGTGACGCTGTTCGGCCCGGAGCAGGCCAAGGCCTCTCTTTCCATGGCCGACCGTCTGCGCCAGGCTGGGATCAACACTGAACTCTACTCCTTGGACTACTCGCTGCGCTCTCAGTTCAAATACGCCAACCGCAAGAACATTCCTTATGTGGTGGTGATCGGGCCCGACGAGGCCGAGCAGCAGCGGGCCACGGTGCGCGACTTCGTCAGCGGCGAGCAGAAGACCGTGGCCCGGAGTCAGGCCGCGCAGCAAATCAAGGAGTGGATGGAAGAGGACAAGAAATCATGAGTGAAACCCTAGATCTGACAGCCAAAATCAAGAGCGATCTGAAGGCCGCCATGCTGGCCAAGGACGAACTGCGGCGCACCACTTTGCGTTCCGTCATTACCGCCATTACCAACGCCGAGAAGAGCCGTCCAGACGCCCTCAGCGAGAACGACGTGCTTCAACTGATCAACAAGGAAGCCAAGAAGCGCCGCGAGGCGGTAGAACAGTACCGAAAGGGCGGCCGCGACGATCTGGCCGACCGGGAAGAGGCCGAATACGCCGTCCTGCAGAGCTACCTGCCCCAGCAACTCAGCCGAGAGGAGATCGAGGCCGTGGTGCAGCCCGTCATCGACGAATTGGGTGCTTCCGGCCCCCAGCAGATGGGCCAGGTGATGGGCAAGGTCATGCCCAAGCTGCAAGGCAAGGCCGACGGCAAGATGGTCAACGCCGTGGTGCGCGAGTTGCTCTCCAAATAGAGGGGATTCACTTTCTTTTGATCCGTACGAGGCGTTTCTTGCGCATGTTGAGATGAAAAGGAAAGGAGTCGCCCACATGCAAGTACTCGAAGACCGCATCTCATTGGCCGCCAGCCTGATCATCTGGCTGACGGTTTTCATAGGACTATCCGCATACCACCCCCCCACTTCAGTCTCGGCGGAGGAAAAAGACAAGCCGGTGGCGCCGCTGCTGGAGGGCATGAGCGACCACACTCATCCCATCACCACCTCCTCCCCGCGGGCCCAGCGCTTTTTCGACCAGGGCCTGGTGCTGGCCTATGGATTCAACCACGCCGAAGCCCGCAGGGCTTTCCAGGAAGCGGCGCGGCTCGATCCGCAATGCGCCATGTGCTACTGGGGACAAGCCCTGGTCCTGGGTCCCAACATCAACTCGATGATGGACCCCACCGACATTCCGGCCGCCTGCGACGCCATGGACAAGGCCCTGGAGCTGATCGACCACGCTTCGCCCCAGGAACAAGACTACATACGGGCTCTTTCGGCCCGTTACTCGCGCGACGCCGGAGAGGACCGCTCGGGGCTCGACCAGGCCTATGCCGAGGCCATGGGCGAGCTGGCCCGCAAGTACCCGCAAGACGCGGACGCGGGAGCGCTCTATGCCGAGTCGCTGATGGACACAAGTCCCTGGGACTATTGGGAGGAGGACGACTCGCCCAAGCCAGTGACCAAGAAGATCCTGGCCGAGCTGGAGCGCGTGCTGGAAATGGACCCGGATCATCCCGCAGCCCTGCACTACTACATTCACGCCGTGGAAGCGGTTCATCCCGAGAAGGCTGTAGGGGCTGCCGAGAAGCTGGAGGACAGGGTTCCCGGCGCCGGGCACCTGGTGCACATGCCCTCGCACATCTACATCCGCGTGGGCCGCTACATCGAGGCCGCCGAGGCCAACAAGCGCGCCATCGCCGCCGATGACGACTACATCACCGCATGCCGCAAACAGGGCATCTATCCCTTGGCCTACATGCCCCACAACCACCATTTCCTGTGGGCCAGCGCCAGTTTGGCCGGCCAGAGCGAAGTGGCGCTGGAGGCCGCCCGTCATCTGGCCGAGCACACCGACCACGACATCATGGGCCAAGAGGGACTGGCCACCTTGCAGCACTATTGGGCCACTTACCTCTACGCCCAAGTCCGCTTCGGACGCTGGAAGGAGATCCTCGGTTGGCCTGAGCCGCCCTTCGATTACGTCTACCCCAAGGTCGTCTACCGCTACGCGCGCGGCGTGGCCCTGGCCCGCACCGGACAGGCCGAGGAAGCCGCCCGCGAACTGGACATCCTGCGCCGATTGGCCCGGGACCCGGTGCTCGAATCCAACACCATCTGGGACATCAACCACATGTCCGAGCTGGCCGGCATCGCCTTGAAGGTCACCGAGGGGGAAGTGGCCGCCGCCAAGGGCGACCTTGAAGCCGCCATCGCCCATTTGCGCAGCGCCGTCAAGCTGGAGGATCGGCTTCGCTACAACGAACCCAGCGACTGGCACCAGCCGGTGCGGCAGATCCTGGGCGCCGTACTGCTCCAGGCCGGACGGCCGGCCGAGGCTGAAAAGGTCTACCGCGAAGACATGAAGCACTATCCCGAGAACGGTTGGAGCCTCTTCGGACTCCACCAGGCCCTCCAGGCCCAGGGCAAGGATGCCGAAGCCGCCCAGGTGAAGCAGCGTTTCGAGAAGGCCTGGGCTGCCGCCGACGTCAAGCTGGAAGCTTCCCGACTTTAGGGGGCAGGGGGCATCAGGCCCGCAGGCCGGGGCGTCTGCGGGCCTACTCCTTCAGCAGGGATTCGATGAGTTCTTGGAATTGCCTCACCAGTTGTCGGTGGTGCTCTCCGGTGGCGGGGCCGGCAAAGCCGGAGTGAATGCGGCGCACCTTTCCCTGGCGGTCGATAAAGATGTTGGTGGGATAGGAACGGACGGCCGACAGGTCGGACAACTTCTCTCCGGCGGCGGACTTGTTGCTGGTTCCGGCCAGCAAGAGCGGGAATTCGATGCCGTGGCGTCGAGCGTACTTGCGGACGTACTCCTTGTCGCGCTCGGCGTCGCCGGTCAGCTCGAAGGCCAAACCCACCACCTCGAGCCCCTGAGGGCCATAGCGCTCATGCCATTGCGCCAGCAGCGGCGCCTCGTCGTTGCAGTTGGGACACCAGGAACCAAAGACGTTGACCAGCACCACCTTGTCTTGAAAACGCGGGTCGTCGCTGGCGATGATCTGGCCGTCCAGGCTGGGAAAGCTGAAGGTGAACCGGTTCTCGTCGTTGTTGAGAGCGACTTCCTGGTAAGGATCGGGCAACTGGTCCGATTCGCCTTCTTGCAGGCGGCGGGCGCTCCAGGTGGCGTGGTAGCTGTCGCGGGACCAGAAGTCGCCTTGCAGCGATCCGTCTTCCTGCAGCCGGGCCCGGAAGAGAAAGGCGTGTCCGCCGTCGAAGCAGGAGAGGCGCAAGAGGCCGTCGCGGTAGTCGCCGGCCAGAAAGCGGTAATCGCCCACCGGGGTCAGAAAGGTGCCCACCAAGCCTCCTTCCTCGCGGCGGAACTCTCCCCGCGCGGGAGACTCGCCGTCTTCGTCGCTGAAGACCGCCTTCCAATCTCCCAGCACCTGGCTGAGTTGATCGTCGGCCGGAGCGGCTCGATCTGGAGCGTTCTCTTGCTGCACCGGCAAGAAACGCCGTTCATCGCCGTGGACGGCCTCGAATCCGAGTCGGGAATATCCGCCGGCGGCGCGTTTGCGCCACTCGCCCACAAGATGGCGTCCCTGCCCGCTCATCCCTGCAGTGATCTCGGAGTCGTATCCGTCGATGCGCAAGCGCACCTGGTCGTCCCTCACTTGCAGAGAGGAAAAAGGGACCTTCTCAGGACCGTTGAGGGCGTAGGCGGAATAATCGCCGGGCCGGCCTTCGACCACAAGCGAAAAGGGCAGGGGGCCGCCGGGCGATTGCAGCACGGCGCGCCAGGTTCCGGTGGCCAACCGAGGGCGGCTTTGGCAGGCCGGACCCACGGCCAGCAGGATGAGAATCGCCCCAGCCGCGAGGCGCTTCATTGCCGCCCCTGGCGCTTGATCTCTTCGTCGATCAGGTCAGAAACCTGGTCGGCGCTGGCGGCGCCGCGCACGGGACGGCCATTGATGAAGAGAGCGGGAGTCCCGCTGACGCCGGCAATGCGGCCGTCCTGCATGTCCGCTTCAACGACGTCGGCGTGGCGTCCCGAGGTCAGGCAAGCCTGGAACTCGGTCTGGTCCAGCCCGATGTCGACCGCCTTTTCGCTGATGGCATCCACGCTCAGAGCCGCCGGACGTTCGAAGAGGCGTCCGTGCATTTCCCAGAACTTGCCCTGTTCGAAGGCGCACAGGGAAGCTTCAGCGGCTCTCTGCGCGTTGGGATGGATGCTGTTGAGCGGGAACTGGCGGAAAACCCGCATCACCTTGTCGCCGTACTTTTCGGTGATCACATTGAGCGTATCGTTCATGCGGGTGCAGTAGGGGCATTCGAAATCCGAAAATTCAACCAGAACGACCGGCGCGTCCTCAGGCCCCTTGGACGGATGCCCCTGATGCTCGATGTCGTAGCGGAAGGGCTGGACGCTCTGCGACACGTCGTACTTGACCTTCAGTTCTTCGATGTACTGTTGCAGAAGATTCTCGCGCTGACGTCCTTGCAGAAAATTAATGATCTGGGGACGCACCGCTTCTAGCGGCTGGCGCAAGCGGCTCTTGTTGATTTCGTAAACCTGTTCAATCTCTTCTTCGGCAGGCTCGGCGACTTTGTTGAAGACCTGCGTTTCCAGCAGCTCCTGTTGCTCCATGCCTTGAGCCTGGGCTTCCAGTTCGAGCACCCTGTCGGCAACCATCTCTTCCAGGTGCCGCAGCACGACGTCGTGACGCTTCTGCTTTTGCTCGGCTTCGAACTGGAGGCGCTCGACGCGCAGTGATTCGAAGGCGTCAGCCGCCTTTTTCTCCACCTCGCTGCGCATGATCTTGACGCCGTTGACCACGGCCAGAACATCGGGGTCTGATTCTTCCATCTGCTGCCCCGAAGCGGCTTGCTGGGCGCAGGCCGTCCCGGCCATGACCGCCAGTACTGCCAGTACGGATAGGCTTATCAAAAGGGCTGAGGTAGGTTTCGATCGGTTCACTATCTCGTCTCCTGGTTGAATTATCCGGCTATTTTATCGCAATACCGAATCTCGTGTATCCTCCGCGCGGCCTATCGCGCTCCAGCGGAAGGCCCAGCGCCAGGTGATTTGCAGCTTCTTGAATCCCGCTTCCCGGAAGGTCCGCTCCAATTCGCGGCGGCGGAATCCGCGCAGGATGGACAGAGGTCCGTCGTGGCGGATAGCCCGCGAACGCGAGAGCAGTCCGCTCAACAGCCGAAAGCTCCAGTAGGCGAAAGGATGGCGGTGAAGATCGTTGACCAGGACGGCCTGCCCCGCCGCCGTCCGCAGAGCCCGCAGCACCCGGGCGGCAGCCTCCTCGGGAAAGTGATGGAGAAAGGCCGAACACAGCACCAGGTCGAAGGCTTTGGGGGCGAAGGGCAAGGCGAGGACGTCGGCGGTGACGAACCTGATCGAGTCGCTCGGGGCCGATCGGGCGGCGATGACGTTGGCCTGAGGATTGAAGTCGACGGCCATGATGGACAGGGGAATGCCTCGCCGGCGGGCCCACTGCAGAAGACGGCGCGGGATGTCGCCGCCTCCCGCGCCCACGTCGAGCACCCTGAACGAACGCCCCGGCGGTGATGCGCTGTGCAGACGCGAAAGCTCGGCGCGGGCCGGACCCAGCACGGCCTCGGCCCCGCCCAGCCAACGGTTGACCAGGTTGAGTTCGCGCAGCGTCTGCTCCATCTCGCCCGGCTGCAGCAGGTGGGGTGAATCGATCATCTCCTTCTCGTCGCTGCGCCGGGAAAAATCAACCATGGATGAAAGGCCTGGATGTCTATTGGTCGAGAGCCATGGTCTGGGCGGCGGCCAGAATGCGCCCTTGGATGGCGGCCTCAATTTGAGCCGCCGTAGCGCCCGGCTGGAAGTTGAGAAACCCCTGGATGGCATAGAGCCGGAAGAAAAGACGATGAGGATCGCCGAGGATGGGGCAAGGCGGAGCGTAGCCCAGCGATCCGAAGCCGTTGAGACCGTGCACGCCGCCCAGGGGCAGAAAGCCGTCGGTCTGCTCGATCTCATTCAACTCGGGGATGTGCCTGGTAAAGGCAGGAATGTCGTAGACCACCCAGAGGGGGAAAAACCCGGCGTCGGCGTCGTCCAGGATCATCACGTAGCTTACGGACTCTTGCGGGGCCACAGGCGGGGCCGGCGACCAGAACAGGGCCGGCGTGAAGATGGAGGGCGAGTCGCAGGTGAAATCTTCTGGAATGGTCTCGCCCAGCGCGAAGGCGGCGCTTTGCAACTCGGCCAGAGGACGCGGAGGCACGGCCGTCAACTGCGATCCGCCCTCCACCAACTCCTGACGCAAGGCTGTTACGAAGAGTCCCTCGTCGGACTCGATCTGCACCGATCCCACGAAGTCGTCGGGCACGTTGTCGAAGATCTCGTCCACGAAGCGGGCCAGATGACCGCCGTAGTCGAAAGCCTCGACGCCGACCTGATTGCCCCCGGAATTGAAGAGCCGCATGACGATGTCGAAGTCCGCCGTGCTCTGAAAGGCGGCCAGGGCAATGCCGGTGCGCTGTCTTGGGAAGTTCTGCTCCACCGGAATGCGCATCCACTTGGTCTGGGGAGGATCGGTAACGCCGGTGGAATCGGTCAACTCGCCGCCCTGCCGGAGGTTGAAGAAATAAGAGAGAGCCAGGTCCTGCGCGCTGGAGGCGCCCTGAGCCAGCACCCTGAGATAGCCGATGCGGGGCAGGTTGAGGTCGGAGGTGAGGCGGAAACGGCGCGAGCCTCCCGCCGCCAGGTTGACCTGAAAAATGCCGTCGGCCTGCGGGACACCGTCCAGCAGCCAGGCCGTGGTCCAGAGGCGCTCGTTTTCCTGCAAGAGCCGTACTTCTCCCGTCCAGCCGGCCTCCGACGAAGTGTTGGTGACGATGAGCACGGCTTCGAAGCCGCCTCCCAACACCAACTGCGGAAAAGTGCGTGCCTGCAGCCATACAAGGCTAAGCGCCGTGCACAGGCCGGCAAAAAGAGCGAAACGAGTCCATCTAAAATCCATTGCGGCTCCTCGTATTCTGCCGTCGGTTGGCGAGATTCATCTTAGCACCCCGGACCGGAGCCTCGGCGACGGCCCGCCCTCCATTGCCTTGGCGAAGGGGGGCTGCTTGGCAACCCACACCCATCTGCGTTAAAACAAGACCAATGAAAAAGCGTCTCTTGCAGATCCTGCCCTTCCTGCTGACCGGACTTTCGGTGGGGATCTTCTACCTGGCCATCATCTTGATCAGCCCCACCCGAACCCAGACGCCGGCCGCTATCGAATGGTCTTACTTCCTTCATTCCTGGCAGGTGCTGCTGTCGGCGGCCTTGTTGACCCTGGGTGTCCTGCTGACCTTTTACCTGTGGTCCCGCACCTCCTCCCTGCTCTACCGCATCGGACTGGTGGTCTGCCTGTGCCTGTTGCTGGGGACGGCCTACCTGAGCATGGGAAAGAGCGTCATCACCTCGATGTTCGAGCGTCTTGACGGCGGACGCTACCTGGCGGCGGCCCAGGCCGATCACGTGGCCGACGAAGAGATGGTCATGGGCCTGACGGTGGGCGGCAAAGCGCTGGCCTATCCGGTCAAGATGGTGTCCTACCACCACATCGTCAACGAACGGCTGGCCGGCGAGCCTTTCGTAGTGACCTACTGATCGCTCTGCCACACCGGTCTGGTGTGGGAGGCGACGGTCGACGGACAGGCTCTGACCTTCGAGCTGGTGGGCCTCAACAACCAAAACTTCATCATGAAGGACCACCAGACCGGAAGCTGGTGGCAGCAGGTGACCGGAGAGGCCATCCAGGGTCCGCTCAAGGGCAGCCGCCTGACCTTGAAGCCCTTCGACGAGGTGTCCTTCGCCATTTGGAAGCGGGAGCATCCCGATACCCAGGTGCTGGCCCCTGACGATCGCTACGCCGAGTTCTACTTCGGGCCCGGGGAGAAGCGTCCCCAGGACGGCGGACCCTTCGCCTTTCCCACTTCGGTCGATGGAGGGGACGAAGTCGAGCTGGGCGCCCTGGTGCTGGGCCTGAAGCTGGGCGGACGCGCCAAGGCCTATCCCATGGACGTGCTGCGGAAACAGAACCCCATCGCCGACCTGCTGGGCGGACAGGCCCTGTTGCTGGTGGTGGCCGAAGACGGGAACTCGGTGCGGGCTTTCCACCGTCAGGTGGAAGGACAACGGCTGGATCTCTACCGCAAGGCCGAAAGCGATCCGCTGCGCCTGGTCGACGCCCAGACCGGCAGCGAGTGGGATTTCTCAGGCACCGCTCTCTCGGGGCCCCTTGAAGGCAAGCAACTCGAGCGCCTGCCCGTGATCAAGGACTACTGGTTCGACTGGAAGCAGTTCAATCCTGAGACTTCGGTCTACAACGCCGGCGTTCGATAGTGGCTTTCGCGGATGCCTGTGGCTCCGGTGGGGATCGCCGCAAGGATGCGCCTGCCACCAGGTCAAGGATCAGCTCAGTTTCCACGACCTTGGGTCGAACTTCCAGCACCCCATCTTCAACTCACCAGTCCACGGCCACACGCACTTGGGAGTCTTGGGAGTTTTGGCAGTTGGGATCGTTGGGATCTGGAAGTTGGCGGCAGTGGCGCATCCTTGCGGCGATGGAGGGCAGTGCTGCAGGCGCGGCTGGAGGGCGGGGCCGTTTCACAGAAAGTCACTCGGCCGGCTATGGGGCTTTTGCAGATGCTCCCTCAGTGGAAGTCGTGGGAGCGGGTGCGGGGGGTGCGGGGATCGAAGGGTTGAAAGCGGGCCGCCTTGACCGAGATGACGTTGTGGCGGCTTTGCAGGCGGCCTTCCACTATCAGGCAGGAGTTGCCCAGCAAGGTGAGGCGCTGCTCCTCGAAGAGCCGGGGCGTGACCACGATGTTGCTGATGCCGGTCTCGTCCTCGAGGCTCATGAAGAGGAACCCCTTGGCGGTCATGGGACGCTGGCGCACGATCACCATCCCCGCCACCTTGACCCAGCTTCCATGACGCAGCTTGGCCAGGCCTGAGGCCTGCACGATGCCCTGGCTGGAAAGCTCTTTCCGGCGCAGCGCCAGGGGGTGAGGACCGATGGTGAGTCCGCTGCCCCGGTAGTCGGCTTGCAGGCGTTCAGAGGCGTCCATCTCGCGCAGGGGCGAGGACTCGGGGGCTTCTGCAGCCTCTTGCTTCTTGAAGAGAGGACCTCCGGGGCGGCAGGCCTTTTCCACCTGCCAGAGGGCCTGACGGCGTTTCATGCCCAGGCTGTTGAGGGCTCCGATCTGAGCCAGCACGGCCATTTCCTTGCGCTGCAGCGAGCAGCGGCGGCGCAGGTCGTCGAGAGAGGCGAAGGGCCGCCGGCGGCGTTCGGCTTCGATGTCCTGCGCCTTCTGGCGGCGCAGCCCGGACGCGTAAATCAGTCCCAGCCGCAGCGAGCCGTCCTCTTCAACCGAGCACAGGCAGTGGGAGCGCTGCACGTCCACCGGACGCACCCTCTGCCCCCGATGCTGGGCGTCCTTGACCAGGGTGGCGGGATGGTAGAAGCCCATGGGCTGGTTGTTGAGCAGGGCGGCATAGAATTCGGCCGGAAAGTGAGCCTTCATATAGGCGCTGGCGTAGGCCAGCAAGGCGAAGCTGGCCGAATGCGATTCCGGAAAGCCGTAGAGGGCGAAGGACTTGACATAGCGCAGGATCTCCTCAGCCGCCTGGCCGCGGATGCCGCGTCGGGCCATGCCCCGCAGCAGGTCGTCCTCCAACTCGTCCATGGCCTCGGTTGAACGCTTGAATCCCATGGCGCGGCGCAGTTGCTCGGCCTGTCCGCCCGTGAATCCGGCCGCCGTCATGGCGATTTTCATGAGCTGTTCCTGGAAGAGGGGCACGCCCAGCGTCCGCTTGAGGATGGGCTCCAGGCTGGGGTGGGGATAGCTGACCGGCTCTTCCCCGTTGCGGCGGCGCAGGTACGGATGCACCATCTGTCCCACCACCGGGCCGGGACGGATGAGCGCCACCTCCACCACCAGGTCGTAGAAGCAGGTGGGCTTGAGGCGGGGCAAGGTGGCCATCTGGGCCCGGCTTTCCACCTGAAAAACGCCCACGGTATCAGCCTTTTGCAGCAGGTCGTAGGTCTTGGGGTCGTTCTGGGGAAGGTGGGCCAGGTCGATCTCGCCTCCCCTTTGCTCGATGAGGCGGATGGCGTCCTGCAGGGCCGACATCATTCCCAGGCCCAGCAAGTCGACCTTGATGATTCCCAGGTCGGCGCAGTCTTCCTTGTCCCACTGGATGACGTGGCGGCCCGGCATGGTGGCGTTTTCCAGCGGGACCACGTCGTCCAGGGCTCCCTGGGCCAGAACCAGTCCGCCCGAATGCTGACCCAGGTGGCGGGGCAGGTTCTGGATCTGCTTCCAGAGGTGAAAAAAGCACTGGGCGCGGCGCTCATCGAGGGGGATGCCGGCTTCCAGGAAACGTTTTTGGCGCTCTTCCTCCTCTACTTTTTCATGGAAGACGCTCATCAGGCGCGAGAGCTTTCCCAGCGTCTCCTCGGGGAATCCCAGCGCCTTGCCCACCTGGCGGGCGGCGCTCTTGCCCCGGTAGGTGATGACGTTGGCCGTCATGGCGGCTCCCCTCCGTCCGTAGCGCTGGTAGACGTGCTGGATGACCTCTTCGCGCCGGTCTCCGCTGGGCAGGTCGAGATCGATGTCGGGCCACTCGCCCCGCTCTTCGGAAAGAAAGCGCTCGAAGAGCAGGTCCATCCCCACCGGGTCGACGGCGGTGATCCCCAGGCTGTAGCAGACGGCGCTGTTGGCGGCCGACCCGCGTCCCTGCACCAGGATGTCGCGGCGGCGGCAATAGCGCACGATGTCCCAGACGATGAGGAAGTAGCCGGCCAGGTCGAGCTTTTCGATAAGGTCGAGTTCGCGGGCGATCTGGCGGCGGGCGCGCTGGTGATAGGGGCGGTAGCGCTTGCGGGCTTCCTGCTCGGTCAGCTTGCGCAGATAGCTGGTGGGCGTCTCTCCGGCGGGAGCCAGGAAGTCGGGAAAGCGGTAACCCAGGTTGTCGAGGGTGAAATCGAGCTTCTCGCCCAACTCCAGGGCGTTGCGCCAGGCCTGGGGACAATCGGCGAAGAGCTTTTTCATCTCCTCGGGAGGCTTGAGATAGGACTGGGCGTTGGGGGCCAGTTTGCGTCCGGCGGCTTCCAGCGTGGTGCGGTGGCGGATGCAGGTCAGCACGTCCAGCAGCGGACGGTCCTGGCGGCGGGCGCAGCGGACGCCTCCGCTGGCCATCAGGGGCAACTTGAGGGAGCGCGAGAGGTCGATCACCTCCTGGTTGACGATCTCCTGGCGGCGGCACTGGTGGCGCTGCAATTCCAGGTAGAGACGCTGTTTGGGGAAGACGGCCGAGAGGCGGTCGAGCAGGCGGCGGGCGGCGCAGCGTCCGCCCTGGGCCAGGGCGGTGTGCAAGGGGCCCTCGGAGCCGCCCGTCAAGGCCGTCAGTCCGCCGGCGAACTCGGCCACTTCGTGCAGTCCGGCATCGCCCTCGCCCTTGCCGGCCCGCATCTTGAGGCGGGTGACCAGGCGGCACAGATTGCGGTATCCCTGCCGATTCTCCACCAGCAGCGGCAGGGAGCAGGTGCGCCCCTCCATCTCGTCCAGGCGCAGCGTCACCAACGACCCCACCAGCGGACGCACCCCCTGGCGGCGGCAGGCCTTGAAGAAGCGGGGCGCCCCGTAGACTCCGTCGCAGTCCGCCAGGGCCAGCGCTTCATACCCCAACCGGGCCGCCTGCCCGGCCAATTGCTCGGGAGTCGAGGAGGCCTGCAAAAAACTGAATGCGCTCTGTGCGTACATTGGCTTAGATTGCAAACATGATCGTTTTATTTCACGCCTTCAGAGGTGCTTCCATTACCCAGGGTGGAGTCCGCTGCAAGCGAAGCGCGGCGAGGACGGAACCCTGGGTTTCGCGTACAAAAACAAATGAAACACTGAAAGTGTGAGATAAAAAATTAGGGGCTGCTCGCCGCTAGGGTCACCAGGTGGCCAACAAGTTCACACACGAATCAAGTTCAGCGACCGCGCTGAAGGCCTAATTGATCTCGGCGGTATGAGGCCGCTCGCTAGTCGTAGACACCTTCTAAGAACCACCCCTCGCGGCGAGGGTCGCGGAAGAGGCGCAGCAGGGCGCCGTCTTTGAGTTCTACGTCGTATTGCTGGCGCTGATAGCCGTGATCATCCCGCCACCAGTCGCCGCTGGCATGCCAGGGACCGGCGCAGCGCACCACCTGTCGGCGTTCGATTTCCACCGCCGCAGGCGGACGGCAGCGGCGCAACACAGGAGCAGGAACTTCCGAAGCCACCGCGAAAGCCGGAGCCGGCGGCAAAGCCTTCTTAGAACGGCCCTTGCGCTGTCCGCCGTCGAGGCGCAGCGGACGCATCTCGAAGGCGTCAGGACGATGGGTGTCGAGCGGATGCGGACAGCCCACCATGTCCTCTCCCACCAGCGCCGTCAGACGGGCCAGAGTACGTGAGAGCCTCTCGGGATCAGCCACCGCCTCCTGCAGCAGCGAAAACTGCAGGGTGCGGGCCGGAACCGGCTCGAGACGCACCGCCAGCCAGTGGATGCCGGCCTCCAGGGGACGCTCCTGCAAATCGAGGCGCAGCAGCGAGTGCATCACCTTGGACGACTTGAGGGGAAAGGCCAGTTGCAGGGTGCGGGTGAAGACTTCTCCGTTATCCAGCCCCAACTCCAAGGTCACGGCCTCGGCCGCCATTCCCCGGCTTTGCAGGCGACGGCAAAGCTTGTCCAGCAGGCCCTGGAGGGCGAAGGAAAGGGGCTCCAGCGAATCCAGCGTCCAGTCCAGGTCGCGGCGTTCTTGAAAGGCGCCGGGAGGCGTCCAGGGTTGAAATGGACGCAGGTCCTCTCCCCGCGACAAGGCCTGCAGGCGCGTCCCGGCAGGACCCAGGCGGGCGGCCAGTCGGCCCTTGGGCAGGTCGATCAGATGGCCCAGCTTGCGGATGCCCCAACTTCCCAACACCTGGCGTTCCTGCTGACCCAGCGAAGGATCCAGCAAGCTGAGGACCTCCACCGGCAGGGCGCGCAGAAAGCTTTGCTGGCGCTTGGGATCAAGGCGTCCGCGGCAGCCGTTGAGGGCCGCCAGCAGAGCCGCCGTGCGGGTAGAGGCGGAAGCCCACAGCGGCAGGGGAAGGGGTTGCTGCGGACTCCCGCCTTTTCCGTCCTCCCGGGGGAGCAGGGAGGCGGAAAGCTGTTGCAAAATAGGCGGCTCGCTGCGCCTCGTGGCCTCCAGTACAAGCCCCTCTCCGCTGCCTTCGGCCAGCTCGACGCGCTCCATGCGCGGCGTCAGTTCCCGCGCCAGATTCAATAACTCGGCCGTCAGCACGAAGCGGCCTCGGGCCTCGTCTTCGACCTCCTCAGGAGGCGTCGCAAAGACCGCAATGTAGCGTAGTGCTGCCATAAGATCTTCCTTTCATCACTTCGATTTCATCAACGGCGCCGCGCAGGACACAGGGGTGAGGAGCGCCGGCTTCCAATCCCCAATCGGTGGACGCGCGGCGCAGCGAAAGGGCCAGCGAGGCGGCACTGCCCGCCAAGCCGCGGCGGTTGAGCACCAGCATCAGCAAAGGCGTCCGCTCCACCGCCTTCTGGAGGCGGAAAAAGGTCTTGCAGGGAGCCGTCAGTCCGCTTTCGCCGGGCGGCGCCGAAGGACGGTCCAAGTCCAACACCAGGGCCCCGAAGCCGCCTCCCCGCGCCACCATGTCGGCCGCCTTGAAGGCGCGGGCCATAGAGCGGGAGGCGGCCGCCGAAGCGCAGCGCACCCACAACAGCTTCTCCAGGTCCACTCCGCAGGCCTGAGCGGCCAGCGGATCCAGGGCGTCAAAGGCGTCCACGTAAGCTGTCAGCTCATCCTGCGCGGCGGCCCGAGCCAGCACCCGCAGAGCCAACGTGCTGCGCCCGCTGGAAGGGCCGCCAATCAACTCCACCATGGCTCCGCGCGGAAATCCTCCTCCCAGCAGTTCATCCAGATGGGGCAATTCGCTGCTCAGGCGTTCGATGCGGGAAGCCTTCTGGCGACGCGCCAGATCGCGGCCCCTGAACACCCCTGCGCTCTGCTCCATCAATGCCTTCATAGCCTCTCCTAAACACTTTTTGTTCACCTATAAGCATAAACGGAAAGGACTGCCTTCTTCAACTAAATTTCACCCAAACTTGCCAGCAGTGCGCAAGTGGGGGCGGAAACCGGTACCGTGGGATGAGAATCGGAGGATGGGGGCAAAAAAAGAGGACCGCCTTTGACTGAAGGCGGTCCTCTCAAGGATATGAATGCAGTTTGTTTCGTCAGAGGCCTGGCCGTCTTAAGCGACTTCGATAATTTCCTCTTCTTTCAACTCCATGCGGGCCAGGTCACGCTCGGTGACCTTCATCTGACGAGCCGACATCTTGTAGTAGTGCGGATGAGTAGCCTTGGTGGCCGAATAGACCTTCTCCCAGCAGTCCGGACAGACGTCGAGGTGGTAGAGGTAATCCAGCTTTTCCTCTAGCTCCAGTTCACTCCGCAGGTAGCGAGCTAGCCATTGGCGATCACAGTAGTCAGTCATGGTGTGCCATCCTCTCTTCCTGGCTTCCAATCCACTTAGACCAACTTTTCGGTAGGAAAGTTTCAAAACTTTATGCCGTTCTTTGCGCGGCGCGCCTGTAAGTGTCTGCAAAACAACAAATTAGACAGCCATCACCAATTCTTCAGTTTCACCAGCTTTTTGTGCCCAAAGGCATGTGGTCGTCGCTCGGCCTTTGTTTTGCTAAAGTAAATTTCCATGAAAAGGGCAACGCTTGAAACCTCACGTCGAAACTTCATGGCTTATTTCGCGGGCGCCGGGCTGACGGGCACCCTCCTTCCCGGATCTTTGTGGACCGCCCTGCAGGAATCTGAGGAACCCAAGGTCACCACCGCCATGTTGGCCCAGGCCGAGGCTCTGTCGGGTCTGCAGTTCAGCGAAGAGGAGCGCCAGATGATGGTGGAGGACCTCAACGACACCCTGGCCGACTATCAGCGCCTGCGTCAGGTCGAGCTGCCCAACTCGGTTCCTCCCGCGCTGCATTTCGACCCGCGGCTGCCCGGCATGCGTTTCGACCAGAGCCGGCGGCCTCTGCGGCAATCGACCGGCACCGCCCGGCCCATGCCCTCCGACCGGGAAGAGATCGCCTTCTGGCCCGTCACCGACTTGGGCCGCCTCATCCGCCGGGGGGAAATCACTTCGCTGCAACTGACCCAACTCTACCTGGAGCGTCTCAAGCGTTTCGATGCCAAGCTGCAGTGCGTCATCACGCTCACCGAAGAGCTGGCGCTGCGCCAGGCCCGGCGGGCCGACGAAGAGTTGAGCCGGGGAGTCGACCGGGGACCCTTGCACGGCATTCCCTGGGGAGCCAAGGATCTGCTCGCCACCAAGGGATACCCCACAACCTGGGGCGCCATGCCCTTCAAGGACCAGGTCATCGACGAGGACGCCACGGTAGTGCGGCGCCTGGAAGAGGCCGGCGCCGTGCTGGTGGCCAAGCTGACACTGGGAGCCCTGGCCTGGGGCGACGTCTGGTACGGAGGCACGACCAAGAATCCCTGGAACCTGGAACAGGGCTCCTCGGGCTCTTCGGCGGGGCCCGCCGCGGCCACCGCCGCCGGCCTGGTGGGATTCGCCATCGGCAGCGAGACCTGGGGATCGATCGTTTCTCCCGCGACCCGCTGCGGCGTCACCGGACTGCGTCCCACCTTCGGACGCATCAGCCGTCACGGCGCCATGGCCTTGAGCTGGAGCATGGACAAGCTGGGGCCCATGGCCCGCAGCGTGGAAGACTGCGCCCTGGTGCTGGACGCCGTTATGGGTCCCGACGGACAGGACCCCATGGCCTCGGACCTGCCCTTCAACTGGGACGCTTCGGCCGACCTGGGGACGGTGCGTGTCGGCTACCTGAAGAGCGATTTCGAGAGCGGACGCGGAAGCGAGGCCATGAAGGCCAACGACCAGAAGACCTTGCAGGTGCTTCGCGAACTGGGAATCGACCTCGTTCCCATGGAGCTGCCCGACTTCCCGGTGGGAGCGCTCAGCTTCATCCTCAACACCGAAGCGGCGGCCGCCTTCGACAGCCTGACCCGCTCCAACCGCGACGACCTGATGGTGCGCCAGGAGCGCCGGGCCTGGCCCAACGCTTTCCGCGGGTCGCGCTTCGTTCCGGCGGTGGAATACATCCAGGCCAACCGGGCCCGTACGCTATTGATGGGACTGATGGACGAGGCCCTGAGCGACCTCGACGTCTACGTGTCGCCCTCCTTCTCGGGCAATCTGCTGCTCACCAACCTGACCGGCCACCCGGGAATCGCCCTCCCCAACGGCTTCACCGAAGAGGGCTCCCCCACCAGCATCACCTTCTGCTCCCGCCTCTACGCCGAAGACAAGCTCTGCCTGATCGCCAAAGCCTACCAAGACGCCACCGACCATCACCTCAAGCACCCCGAACTGGCCTGATGGACGATTCGACTCGCCTAACCCAGGGGCCGATGGCAGCTTCGGGCGATTCGCTCCTGCCGCGGCCTCGACCCAATGTTGCGGCTGTCGTCGCGCAGCGCCATGAAGAGAGGAGGACCAACATGGCACCTAAGGTTCAAGGTTAATCATCCGTTGGGGGATCGAGCCAGAAGGTTACGCGTACGAAGCGGGCGTCGCGGTCTGCTTGGAGGTCGGGTTCGGTGCCGTTGTGCTCCATCATGGCGCGGCGCAAGACGGGCCAACCTCTGCCGCGCTGCTCCATGAATCCCATGGTCAGCATGAAGTTGGCGAGCAACTCGTTGCGCGAGCGTGGATGCCCGCCGGCGCGAACGCTGGAAGGAGTCATGGTATTGGGGAGTGAGCCTGGGCTGGTAACGACGATCCGGTCATCGAACGACTCGAATAGAATCTTGCTGCCCGTAATCGCGTAGTCGCGATGAACCACGGCATTGACCAGGGCCTCACGAGCGGCCTTGACAGGCAGTAGTGGTCTATCTTCACGATAGATCCCTTTGTAGTGCTCTTTCTTCCCGAGTGACCGGAGCCAACCGAGAGCCCGCTCCACCTGCTCATCGATCCGGCCCTGGGCCTGGCCCACCTGCAAAACCTCTCCGGAGCGGTCCGTACCGGCGTAGGCTACGCACTCGACCCAAAAATTCGAGGTCTGAGGGTAATATTGCGGCTCTCTTCCAAAGGCCAAGATCCCGTACAGCGTAGCCGCCAATCGGTCTCCTGCTCGGGCAACTACGCCTCGGTTGAGAAGATCCTCCTCCAAAGAAGGTTGAGGGTCATCATTGAGATCCAATCCCAATCTTGCCAGGTACTTTCGAAAAGCTGAAATGTCGATCTGATTGACGCCGGCAGCCTCTATGGCACGCTCCTCGGTCAAGATGTAGCCGAAGAGGTTGTACAAATCCTGAAGTTCGCTTGGAGAGGGCTCGACACTGGAGCGGCCTCTCCTCACATAGACCCGTCCCTCATGCCTCAGGGGTTCGAAGCCGCGTTGGCTGGGCACTTCAACCCAATGCACCCACCCATGGGGAGCCTCATGGCGTTGCAGGCGTGCCTGAACGGGAGCGCTGAGACCTGTGGTCAGAAACGCTGTGAGCCGCTCCGCGACCTTCTCCGGATCTTCCTTGACTCCGACAATTTCGCAAGTATCGTCAACGCCAAATATGACAACACCGCCCCTGCTATTGGCAAAAGCGGCCAAGGTGCGTCCAGTCGCTTTCAAATCGCCTAGCCCACGCTTGAACTCGGTCCGATCGTCTTCTCCGCTCTCTATTCGCTCGAGAATATCCACCCAGTCCATTGGGTCGCATTCTATCTCAAAAGCTGATCAAGGTCGGGAGGACTGGAGTGGGGAGAGAAGTGAACGAGAAAACTTCGAGTTTAGTTGAGGTGAAAACGCTGCTCTAAACGACAGTTTGGTTGACGGAGCCGCAGCCATGCGCGGGGCAGGTCAGTGGACGGTTTCGGCGGAGGGTTCCTGCTCGGGGGTGGGGATGCATTGGAAGGTGCAGATGCCGGCGGGCTTTCCGTTGAAGAGGACGCGCAGGGTGTAGGTGCCGTACTCGGAGAGGGGCACCATGCGCAGGCGGACGTTTCCTTCCACCTTGTTGCCGGCGTCCACGCGCCCTTTCAGTTCGGGCAGCCGCTCGCTGCGCCCACCGGGCGTCGTCAGTTCCACCGCCACCCGGTCTTCGTCGCCGTCACTGCGGTCTTCGTCGTCGACGAAGAAGCGGAAATAGAGGTACATCTCAGGGTGGGCGGCAGGCACTTCCTTCGACCAGATGCGGTCAAAAATGCCGTTCAGGTAGACCTTGCCGTTCGATTCCTGCAGTACTTTGTCGCAGATGAGTATGGCCTCTAAACGCATGCACCTGCCACTATATCACCGCACTGACGAGCACAGTCGCTCCCCAAAGGCTTTGCCAGGTTCAAGTGCGAAGTGCGACATGCGAAGTGCGAAGGCAAAAACCCACCCCCGTCAAATCGGAGGACGGCTGTTGGGGCCGTAGCCGGTGAGTTCGGCGAAGCCCCGGCCCAGGGGGGCGCCGGAGGGAGAAGTGATCTGGACGGCCCCTTCGTAGTAGTTGAGGTCGGTGACCAGAGACGAGCGGTTTTCCTGGTCCTCGAGCAGGGAGCGGATACGCAGATCGAGGTTGAGGGAAGGGATGCTGAGGGTCCAGGCCACGGGATAGGGGGCCTGGCTTTGGGGGGAGGTCCAGGACTCGCTGGGCGTCAGCGTCCACTCATCCAGTTCGAGGAAGCGTGGGCGGGACTGGGCGTCGATGAAGGTGGCGCGGCCGTGGTCGGGGGAACCGTCTCGGCGGCGCAGTTGAAAAAGCATCAGTTCGCTGCCGTCCTGGAATTGCAGGCTGAACCAGTCCCACCCGACCTGCTGGGGGGAGAGCACCGAGGTGGAGAACTCTTTGTCCATCCAGCTCTGGCCGATGACCTGGTAGGGGCGTCCCCGCAACTCGACCGTCCCCGACGTGTCGAGGCGGGGAAAGGTGTAATAGAGGCTGGCCGAGCCGGGTCCTGGACCCTTGGAGGAGTACCCGTTGGGGCCTTGCAAAACCAGCGGCTTGGCCGGACGTGTAGAGAGATCGAAAGCGATGCCTTTGGCATCGTCGCGGGCGGAGAAATCGAAGGCCTGGCCGTTGAAGCGCAATTCCCAGCGTGCGTCGGTCCCGGCGGGGGCGCGGCTCCAGGCCAGCAAGGGATCGGGGTAGGAAGAGAAGCCCCCGAGGAAGGGCGTGGTGCGGTAGAGAAGTTCGCTGAAGAGATGCTCCCCGCTCCGCAGGTCGGTCAGGGCGGCGTGTCCCATGATGAGCGAGCGGGTGGCCCACCGGGAGTCGAACCGGGGCTGCTGGGAAGAAAGTCCGATGCGATAGAAGGTGAACTGGTAGCCGAAGCGAAAGTCATCCGCGCCCTGCTCTTTGAGATGACCCGTGAAATACCACCACTCGATGCGGTAGTCGTGATGGGCCCAGTGGTCTTGAGGGAAGGCCCAGGAGTAGTCGGGCGCGGCCTGGCGGAACTCGGGCGCCGAGGCCAGCGGAAGGGCCACAAGCAAGGTTGCCGACAGCATGGCGGTCTTACATTTCATCGCGGTTGAGCTCCGTTGCGGGGGTGCGGCTGGCGCGCAAGGCGGGATAAACGGCGGCCGCCAGGGCGGCTATCAGGATGCTGGCCGTCTGTTGGGCCAGAGCTGCCCAGGGCCAGTAGACCTGGATGGTCCATCCGAAGTAGTCGCGGTTGATGACGAAGATGAGGACGGCCGCCAGGGCCGCACCGCCCAGCGCCCCCAGAGCCAGTCCCAGCAATCCCATGCCGGCCCCCTTGCCCAGATAGACCCCGAAGATCTGACGCCGCGATGCGCCCAGAGCGCGGTACAGCGCCAGTTCGGAAACGCCTTCGCGGGCCAGGATCAGCAGGGTCAGGGTGATTCCGCAGACTGCGATGAGCAAGCTCATGACTTGCAGGATGCGCACCACGGCAAATGTCTGGTCGAAGATCTGCAGAGCCGTCTGGCGCAAGCGGCGATTGCTGGTGAAGCTGAGTGGGTCCTGGGAGTAGCGCTGCTTGAGTTGCTCGGCCAGTTCCTCGGCCTGGACGCCGGGCCGCAGGTAGAGAGCGAGATTGCTGGGAGGGCCGTCGCCGAAGAAGCCTGTGAAAGTATCCCAATCCACCACCGCCGCGCCCCGCTCAGAGGCGTAATCGTAGTAGACGCCGGCCACCCGAAGGTGCTGGGCGCCTCCCGCAAGCGGGATTTCCAGCCGGTCGCCCACGCCCAGGCCCATGCGGCGGGAGAGCGGCTCGGAGATGAGCACTCCGCCCTGGCGGGCTTGCCGGAAGGCGCTGCGGCGGTCTCCCTGTTGAAGAGGAAAGCGTCGGTCGCCGTCGGGCAGGGCCAGGTCGACTCCCGAGAGAGGGATCTCCCGTCCGCCCACCGCCACGCGGCGGCTGCGCAGCCTGTCGATGTGGGAAACCTGGGGAAGGCTGCGCAGTTCTTCCACCAGACGCGGACGCATCACCGCTTCGAAGCTGCCCGAGCGCCAGGAAGGCGTGGTGACGTAGATGTCGGCCTGCACGGTCCCGGCCATCCACACCTGCACGGTCTGGCGGAAGCTGCCGATCATGAGCGTGATGCCGATGAGCATGGAGACGGCGATGGAGAGGGCGGCCACGGCGGTGGCGGTCTTGTGAAGCTGCAACGAGAGGGTGCGCAGCGAGTAATCGAACCCGAATCCTCGCAGTGGCAGGAGCCGGAAGAGCTTTTCAACCGCCAGGGGCGCCGTCAGCGGGACGCCGCAGAGAATGGCCAGGGCCAGCAGGAAGCCGGCGGGCTTGTAGTTGTGTCCTGCCAGCCACCACCAGGCCAGAGTGGCCGTCACGATGAGGAGTCCGGCCAGCGCCATGGGACGCGCGAATCCGGCCGCCCGCTCGCGCAGGCTCACCGAGGTGAGCAGTCCGCGAGGGTGGCGACGCGAGACGTCGAGGGCCGGCAAGAGCGCCCCCAAAAAGGCTCCGCCGATGCCGATGGCGGCGGCCAGCAGATAGAACCAGAAGGGGAAGACCAGCGATTCGATCTCGGAGAGCAGGTAGATGTTGGTCAAAGTGGCGCTGACCAGGTCGATGTTGGCCAGGGCCACGTAGTATCCGACGGGTAGTCCCAGCAGTGTCCCCAGGGCGCCCAGCAAGGCTGCCTCGGCCAGGATCAGCGCCACCACCTGAACGCGGCTGGCTCCCAGCGCGCGCAGCAGTCCGAACTCGGCCCGGCGGCGCAGCAGGGAAGCCTGGGTGGCGGCGTAAATGAGGAAGAGTCCCACCAGCAGGCTGATCATGCTCAGCGCCGTGAGGTTGAGGCGGAAGGCCGAAAGGAGCCCGCGGGCTTCCTCTTCCTGCTCATCGAGCGTCACCACCTCGAATCCCGGGCCCAGGACGCTGGACAGCCGGTCGGAGACGGCTTGCAGGTCGACTTGCGGGATGCCGTCCTGATGCCGCCGCAGCATCAGGTCGATCTGGTGAATGCGTCCGGGACTCCCCAGCAGTCCTTGCACCTGGGCGATGTCCATGACCGCCAGCTTGCTGCCGGCCCGGGGGGAGTAGCGTTCAACGGGCAGCAGCAGTCCGACCTCGAGCTCGACCCGGCGGGTGCCGCTGGAGACGGCGAAGCGGCTGCCCGGCCCCCAGCCTTGCCGCTGGGCCAGTTCGCTGGTTACGGCGACCAGTCCGGGCCGGGTGAGGAAATCGCTGGGTCCAAGGTCTCCTCCTTCGTCCGCCGCCTGACGGGCGGCCTGGAAGGCGGGCAGCGGCAGCGGGCCGGCCAAGTCGAATCCGTAGAGCTCGAGGTAGAAAGGATCGTCCTGCTCGACCCGCACGTCGAGCCGGTAGAGGGGCCAGGCCAAGGCCACTTGTGGATCGGCCAAGACACGGGCCAGCAGGGCTTCATCGAAGTCTCCGGCCTTGCAGCGGACGCTCAGATCGGCGGCGCTGGAGATAGCTTCGATGCTCCCGCGAAAGGCTCCGACGGCGCTGCGGTTGATGATCTGGATGGAGAGCACCGCTCCCACCCCCAGGGCCACCCCCAGCACGGTCAGCAGGTAGAGACTGCGTCCCTGACGGAAATGGGCGGCCAGCGTTCTGCGAAAATAGCTGATCACGATGAGGTTTCGGTGACAGTCCGGAGATCGGAGCGGGCCTCCAGAATGCCGCTGTGGATATGCCAGCTTTGCCCGGCCATGCGGGCCAGCGAATGGCTGTGGGTCACGTAGATGAGGGTGCCGTCTTCGTCCTCGACCAGTTCCAGCATCAGCCGCATGACCGCTTCGCCGTTGGCGTCGTCGAGATTGCCGGTGGGCTCGTCGGCCAGAAGCAGGCGAGGACGCCGCAGCAAGGCCCGGCAAATGGCCACCCGCTGCATCTCGCCTCCGCTCAGCTTTTGAATGTTGTCGTGGCCGCGGTCCTCCAGCCCCACACGCCGCAGAAGATGAGCGGCGCGGCGTCGGAACTGGTCGGGGCGGCCTCCGGCGATCAGTTCGGGCAAGTAGACGTTCTCCAACACGCTCAGGTGGGAGAGCAGATGAAAGAACTGGAACACCAGGCCCACCTTGCGGCGGCGCAGCAGCGTGCGGCGGCGGTCGCCCAGGCTGCTGATCTCCTCTCCGTCGATGAGGATGCGTCCGCTGGACGGGGCATCGATGCCGGCCGCCAGGTTGAGCAGGGTGCTCTTGCCGCTGCCGCTGCGCCCTACGATGGACACGGTCTGGCCCTGAGCGACCTTGAAGCTGACCTGGCGCAGCACGGTGCGTCCACCGGTGGGGGTGTCGTAAGTCTTGCACACCTGATCGAACTCAAGTACCGCCATCCCTCCTAACGACGCCATCAGCAGGCAGCCCGTTTCAGCCGCTGACCGGGGTTGGCTATAATCCCGCCTGGAGGAGTCACATCGATGGCCAAGATCGGGCGGCGGGGATTTTTGAAATATATCGGGGCCGGGGCCTCGCTCACTCTAGCGGGGTGGCCCCTGGCTTCCTCGGGCTGCGCACCCGCCCGCCCCAGCCGGAGGCCCGGCGCCTGGACGCTCCCCGACGGCAGCCCCGCGTGGGAGACCGTCGACTATCCCGTTCCTCTGCCCGGCCAGGACCCGTCGATTCCCGATGCCCGGCGTCTGGCCGAGTTCACGGTGCGCGACGAACTGGTCCTGCCCGAGGGATTCCGCTATGACGTCCTGGCCCAGTGGGGCGACCTGCTGGGAGCCGAGGGCCACCGCATCCGCTTCGGATACAACAACGACTACACGGGGCTGGCTCCCGTCCGCGGCAGCGAGGACGAATACTGGCTGCTGGTCAATCACGAGTATGTATCGTTTCGCCCTTACATCGAGTCCTGGCGCGAAGTCTACGGAGACGATCCGCCACAGATCGTGCTGCGTCCGCGGGAGGGATTGGAGAAAGGACGCCTCTCGGTGGACGGGTGGGATTTCCCCTCCCACCGCCTCGACCTCGATTCGGCGCGGGCCCGGTCGATGCCCGAGAAGGTGCGCCGGACGCTGGCCAAGGTGGCCGAGCGGGTGCTCGACGCCCAGGGCGTGAGCGTCCTGCGCCTGCGGCGTCATGAGGACGGGACCTTCGAAGTGCTTTCCCGAGCCTCGGACCACCGCCGCATTTCGGCCTTCAGGCGCCACAACGCGTCCGCTGCGGTCTTCCGATTCAGCGGACCGGCTGGGAAGATCCTGCAAGCCGAGCCGCGCGGCACCATGTCGAACTGCTCAGGCGGAACCACGCCCTGGGGAACCTTCCTCACCTGCGAAGAGAACTTCCAGCAGCAGTCGCAGGAAGAGATCACGCCCGGAGGCGCCCTGGCCGCCCATCCCACCAGGTATCTGGTCGCCGACCCCCACCTGACCGACGATGAAATGCAGGACAGCCACCCTGCGCCGCTGCGCCTCAAGGGACTGGGCCAATTGCTGCCGGAGCCCCTCGACGGGCGACACTATGGCTGGGTGGCGGAAATCGACCCGGCCACCGGAAACCTGACCAAGCACACCCTTCTGGGCCGCTTCCGCCACGAAAACGTGGCCGTCCGCTGCCGGGCGGGAGAGCCCCTGGCGGCCTACATGGGCGACGACCGGCGCGGAGGCCACGTGTGGAAGTACGTCAGCCGGGAGGCGGTGGAGGATCCTTCCGATCCCTCCAACAGCCGGCTCTTCGAGTCGGGGACGCTCTATGTGGCCCGCTTCCGGGAAGACTACAGCGGAGGCTGGATTCCGCTGCTGCCTTCCACCCCGCTGCGCCGTCCCCAGCCTGAGCATTGCCCTTCCGGCCACATGCACCTGCCCGACCGTCCCCGCGGGGG
Source organism: Acidobacteriota bacterium (assembly GCA_035471785.1). Taxonomy (NCBI): domain Bacteria; kingdom Pseudomonadati; phylum Acidobacteriota; species Acidobacteriota bacterium. The sequence goes on along the minus strand of DATIPQ010000095.1, from coordinate 49,785 downwards.
CACGGTCAAGGTGGGGCCTGCCTCCAGCGCCGAGGCGGAGATCACGCTCCAGCAGTGGGTCCAGCGCGTGGAAGCCTTCTGCGGCAAGCCTTTTCAAGACTGCACCTTGGGCGACCTGGTCGAACCGCAATCCGGACCCGAACAGGCGCTGGGCGTGCTGCTGATGGAGGCCTTCGCCATGGCCAACTGCATCGGGGGAACCCCGACCGCCCGTCCCGAAGACCTGGAGGTGCATCCCGCCGACCAAAGCGTCTACATCGCCTTCACCGACGCCACCGAAGGCAGCGAGGGATCGCCCGACCAGCGCATCTTCCCCGACTCGCGCCGGGAGAACTCGCGCCAGTACGGCGCCCTCTACCGGTTGCTGGAAGGCGACGGCAGCGCCCGCTCCGATAGCGAGGATTTCCGCTGGGGCCGATTCGTGAGTTCGGGAGAAGCGGCCGAGGGAGGCGGCGGGTTCGCCCACGCCGACAACCTGGCCATCGATCCTGAGGGACATCTGTGGATGGTCACCGACATCAGCACCTCGGTGCAGAACTTCCCCACCCGCCGGAGCGAGGACCTGACGCGCCGCGGAGAAAAGTACTTTCCGGGTGTCTTCGGCAACAACGCCATCTTCTTCATCCCCACCGGCGGACCCCATGCCGCCCGTCCCTTCTGCTTCGCCACCGGGCCCGTGGAGTGCGAAATGGCCGGCCCCACCTTTACTTCCGACGGACGCACCCTCATCCTCTCGGTACAACATCCGGGCGAGCAAAGCGGCCGCAACGGCGGCCGCCCCCCAGAGCGCCAGACCTACCGCATCAGCAGCCGCGACGGCACCACCTTCGAGCAAACCCGCACCGTCCCCCAGGGAAGCAGCTTCCCCCACGGCGACCCCTCCCGCGCCCCCCGCCCCGCCGTAATCTCCATCACCCGCGGGGAGTAAGCGTGCACGACCTTCCAAAGCCAGCGCGCGTAGCAATGCCTTGCCTTGTATGTTGCGAACCTCTCGATTCCTGGAAAGCAGGAACCGGAGGTGGTCGTCAACTGACAAAAGGACGTGGGGGTTGCTCGGCGAGAACCAAAACGTGCGGACAGATCGAAGCCTAAGACCTGGACAGAAGCAGAGATCTAGGCGCTGATGTCCTTGAGGGTCATGCCTTCGTCTTTGAGGAAGCGCATCAGGCCCTTTTTGGAGATGGTGCGCAGGGCTCGGGTGGAGACACGCAACCTCACGAAACGGTTGAGTTCTTCGACCCAAATGCGCTTGCTCTGCAAGTTGGGCAACTGGCGCCGCCGCGTCTTCTTGTTGGAGTGCGAAACCCGGTTGCCCGCCAAGGGCCCCTTGCCGGTCAAAACACACTTACGAGCCATGCTGCAAATCCTCCTCGTTAAGGAAGCGGAAAGCTTAGCATAGGGCCTGCACCGGCTTCAACTCGCGCCCGCCGCCCCTATCAGGGTTCCCGCAGATGGGTCGAACACGCGGCCTCTTTGCCGAGCCAGCGATCAAGAGCTTTCTGGAGCTTGCCGCGGCGGCTTGGCCAGGGCCACTGGTGCAGCGCGTCAGAAGTTTTGAGCCACCCTGTCGCATTATTCCACGCTTTCAGTCCATGCCCTCCTGCTGACACATCTCGCGGTCGCCCAATGGGAGCTCGGCTCTTCGTTTGCTCAGGGCAGGGGTGTGACGGGAAGCACAATGAACTGTCCGGGCTGAAGGCGGATGGCCGTGGCCGAAAACTCCTGGCTGCCGGTGACCCGCAGGTTGCCCTGGAAGTCGCTGAAATCGACCTCTTGGTCCCACTCGACTTCGGTGACGAAGAGAGCCCGATGCTCAAAACCGCCCAGTTGCAGGACGGCTTCGGCAACCGTCTCGCCGGCGGCGTTGCGCAGTTGCAGCCCGAGCTCCTGGGCCGCTCCCAGTCCCATCAAGGCCAGACCGGTGTTGTTGCCGCCGCCCGCCTGCACAGGGGTCACGAAGCCGCGCAAGCGGGGGCTGGCACCCACTCCGGTGGCGCCGATGTCGCCGGCGTCGAAAAAGACGAAAGCCGACAGGGACAGGTCGGAGACGACCTGCACCGAGCCGGTTTGCAGGGCGCCTTGGCCGTCGGTCGCCAGGCTGAGGTTGGCGCCGGCGGGAATTTGCCGTTCCAGCCGACCTTCGACCTGCTCTCCATTAAGGTCGACCTGCATGGGACTCCCGTCGTCCCCCCGCAGGATGACCTCGACCGAAGCGGCGTCGCCCGTGTCGGTGTTGACCAGTTCGATCCTGCTGGCGAAGCTGATGCCGGCTTCCTCGCCGTCGCCGAATTGGGCGAAGTTGAGGACCGCGGTATCGACCAAGGCGGCCAGAAAGGCGTCACGGCCAGCCGCCCTCTCGGGCCGTAACGGCGAGGAGCCCGCAGCCAGTCCGTCGGAATCGGTCAGCCCGGCCAACAGGAAGCGTCCCCGGCTGTCGATCTGCACTGCCCTGACTTCGTCGCGTCCGGAGCCGCCCAGGTAGGTTGAACTGACCAGCTTGCGTCCGTTGGTGTCGAAATCGATTACGAAGCCGTCGAATCCACCCCCGGCCACGGGTTGGACCGCGTCCTCAGTGGGCAGGTCGGTGGAGTTGGTGTGCCCTGCAAGCAGCACCCGGCCAGCGGAAGCGAGCTGGCTGGCGTTGAGGAACTCGTCGCCGCTGCCGCCCAGATAGGTGGAGAAGATGGGCGTGTTGGTCGATGTGTTGAGGCGCACCACGAAAAGGTCGCGCCCGCCGCCTCGCTGGCCCTGTATGCCGTCCACCACGTCGAAGTCGTCAGAAGTGGTTTCTCCGGCCAGCAGGGCGATGCCGAAGGGATCGACGTGAATCCGGCGGGCAATCTCGATCTCGGAGCCGCCCAGATAAGACGAGCTGAGAATGGCGGGGACTTGGAGGTCGAAGCGCAGCAGAAAGCCTTCGCTCTGACCTGCAAAGGTGGCGTCGAAGGGGTCTTGCAAAGGGAAGTCTTCTGAACGGGTCTCTCCTACGATATTAACCACAAAGCTCTCGAGGCCGGGAGTCTCAAAATGAGCGTCGAAGACGCGGTCGGCTCCGCTGCCGCCCAGATAAGTCGAGAAGATCATGGCACCCGCGGGCGCAAAGCGGGTAATGAAGAGGTCCTCGGCCCCGTTTTGCTGCTCCTGAAAAGGCAGAAAAAGAGGGAAGTTGAAGGAGGTGGTATGGCCGACCACGGTAACGCCTCCGTCTTCGGCAGCGAAGATGTCGCCGGGCAGATCGGGCGACGATCCGCCCAGATAAGTGGAGCGAAGCAACTCGTCTCCCTGAGGACTCAGTTTTGAAATAAAGACGTCGACGTTTCCCCGGCGGAACGGCTGGGTGGCGTTCACAGTAGGAAAGTTGAGGGACTCGGTCTGGCCCAGCAGGTAGACGTCGCCGGCGCCGTCGCGTGCCAGGCGGCGGCAGATGTCGTCGTTCGATCCGCCCAGGTAAGTCGAGAAAACCAGGCTTTGGCTGCGGGTGTCGACCAGCGACAGAAAGGCGTCACGGGACCCGCCGGTTTGACCCTGCAAGGCGTCCTCGGAGGGAAAGTTGACAGAGGCGGTCTCGCCGCATACATAGACCATTCCGTCTCCGGCGTCGAGCAGTGCGTGAGCCGCGTCGTCCCCGGCGCCGCCCAAATACGTGAAGAAGGAAAGCACGGGATCGATGACCAAGGGCAGGGCGGGGTCGTAGGGCCCTACTTCGAAGGTCACCGTCGAGGAATCGAGCAGACGATAGCGGCTGGCGATTTCCTGGCGGCCCTCAGGCCCCTGCTGGTAGCTGAAGGGACGCACCTGGCGAAGGCGATGAGGGCCGGCTTCGATCAGCAAGTCGCCCTCCTCATCCAGCCAGACGCGTCCGGCTCCGCTCAAGCGCAGGCGGATGCGTGAAGGATCGGCTCCGGGCCAGACCCGGAGATCGAACTCAAGGCGGCGGGGATCGCCGTAAAAAACGGCATCGATACCCGGGTAGAGGCCGGGCCGCAATAACTGGCCGTAGTGGGGAACCGACTTGCGCCAAGCCGCCGGATCGTTGCCCAGCAGATGATGGCTCACCGAGGACAGGCGTTGGCGAGGCAGCAGTCGTCCCTCGATAGCATCCTCAAAGCGGATGCCGAGGGAGGCGGCGGGATAGCCCTGCCAGGCGGGAAAGCCGACCTGCAAAGCATCGGGAGCAAGAGAGATCCGATAGCGCTCTCCCACGGCTTGAAACTCCCCGTCCGCGGTCGCGACGGGTTCGAAGTGCAGCTTCTGGTCCGGCAGCAGAGTGCGCAGTTGCTTGCCTTGAAAGCCGGCATGCGTGGCCGAAGCGGGGTAGGGATGGGAAGCCGTCCCCATCACAATTGTGGAGACGACGACCGCAATCCCGAGCGGTACGTTGGGGATTCGCTTCAAGGACAGCATAGGAACGGTAAACATAGCCCCTCCGTATGGGCTTCAAAAGACGGCTTTTAAGCCTCAGCCTTGCAAACGCGGGTTCCCGACCCTGATAAAGTATAGCTTGACCGGCATTTCATTGTCGCAGAGCCTCCCCCGGCGCGTCCACTTTGAAGCGGCGGCAGTCATTCTCTTTCCTTCTTCCCTTCACTGCTCAGCCGCCTCAAAATGCTGCGGCATTTCTGCATATCCCGGCGAGTCCGGAGAAAACGGCGGCGGAGCTTGCGCTTGCCTACCACCGTCCGCAGCGGGAAGGTCCGCGTAAAGCCCTGCAGGGCGGCTTCCCAGGCAGAGCCGGGCCGGGCTTCAAAGCCTTCCTCAACCAGATTGCGGGCCGAATTCTGGAGTTGCATGAGTTGGCCGTAACCCAGTTGAAAGAAGGATTGAAGAAAATGCCGCCGTACGCCTTGAGCGGCAAGCTCGAGACTCCCTTCGCTCCACACGTCCAGCCCAAGACTGATGGTGGCCACCGTCTTGCGGATGCGCCGCTTGAGGCGCTGCGGCTGGGCCGGGCTGACCTGATCGGCCGAAAGCACTTTGTTGCAGGTGAAGGCCAACTCTTCCATCAACTGCAACGACTGATCCTGATCCTCGATGGCGGCGAAAGCCTGGAGCAGCAGGTAGGGTCCTTCCTGCACCCCCGGAAGCATAACGGGCAGGGCACTAAGATCCTCCAGCGCGACCCAGTCCTTTTCCGGCAAGGGCTGACCGGGAGAGCGCGGCGTATAGATCTCGATCGCGTCGTAGTAGTCTTGAAAACCCAAATCTTCGAGACGCGACTTGCGGCTCTGGTAGGCCATCTCCTGAGTTTCGCTGGGAGTTCGGACGGCGGCCACGGAAAGCAGGAATTGGGCTCTCTCCTTATCCAGTTCATATAACCTGAGGATCAAGGCCCTGGCCATGCGCGCGGCATCGGGATTGGCGGGCAAGACCAGGAAGTAGTCGTCATCAGGCGTCTTCAGGGTCTCGCGTCCGCGCGGGGCCTTATCGTCGAAGACTTCGTTGCGGTCGCTTCGGACGTGGATTTGCAGCAGTCTTTGAAAGGCAAACTCCCAGATCTCCTCTTCCACCGCCCTGATCAGTTTTCTGGCCACGGCATCGTGAGCCGAGACGATGCAGCCTTGACGATAGAGGAACTGTCCTGCGTCGAGGCGGTCCCTCCGCCACAGGTCGAGGTCGAGCACGCCCTTCCATTGCTCTTCGGTGATGTGGGGCAGCAGCTGGCCGATCTGGTCGTCGCTCAACTCGCGCAGGCCATAGTACAACTGCGCGGTCGGCAAACGGCGGATGCGGGAGCGCGATTGCGAAGAAGACAGCATTTGGCCCAGGTCGACGGGCGCATAGCAGGTGCGATAGACCAGTTCCTCGGGCCGGCGCATGAGGCGCCGCGCCCGGCCGGCTTCAGGGGTCGGCTTTTCGTTCACGCAACGAGTATACCGATTGGCTCACGACCCTTGCGCCGCAGGGGGCGCTCAGGCATGATTGGGCGCAATCCATGAGCCATGAAGCCGCTGTCCTGGTCACTTTGGTCCTCTACAAGATCGTCCTCATCATCATCGGACTGCTCTCCCAGCGCCGCACCAAGGACAGTCTCGACTTCTTTCTGGGAGGACGCCAACTGGGACCGCTGGTAGCCGCCGTCAGCGCTTCGGCCAGTTCCTCCTCGGCCTGGACGCTGCTGGGTGTCAGCGGAGCGGCCTACCTGTGGGGACTCTCGTCCCTGTGGCTTTTCCCGGCTTGCGTGGGAGGCTTTCTCCTCAACTGGTACGGGGTCGCTCCCGCCCTGCAGCGCTACAGCCGCGAGGTGGACGCCATGACCGTCACCGAGGTGCTGGCGGGGCGACCGGGACAACCGCTGCACCGCACCCTCTCGGTGACGGCTTCGCTGATCATCCTGGTGTCTCTGGGCGCCTACGTGGCCTCTCAGTTCCTCAGCGCCGGCAAGACTTTCTACGAGACCTTCAACCTGCCGATTTCCTCCAGCATCCTCATCGGAGGCGGCATCGTGGTGCTTTACACCTTGTTGGGAGGCTTTTGGGCCGTCAGCATCACCGATACGCTGCAAGGCTTGATGATGGCGGCCACGGCCATCCTGCTGCCGGTGGCGGCCTTGATCGCGGTGGGCGGACCCGGCGGACTGTGGGAGGGAATAGGACAAGTCGGACCCGATTACATGAGCCTCACCCGAAACCTGGGCCCGGCAGCCGCCCTGGGACTGATCTGGGGCTACCTGGGCATCGGACTCGGCTATCCGGGACAACCCCACGTGGTCAACCGCTTCATGGCTCTTCGCGAAGGACGGGCTTCCTTGGTCTCGGCCCGGCGCATCGCCATCGCCTGGGCCTTGGTGGTCTATTCGGGAATGCTGCTGCTGGGATTGTGCGGACGCCTGCTCTATCCCGCGCTGAGCGATCCCGAGGTGGTCTTCGTCTCGGCCACCAACGAACTCTTCCCTCCGGTGCTGGCCGGCATCATGGTGGCGGCCGTGCTCTCGGCCATCATGTCGACAGCGGACAGCCAATTGCTGGTGGCTGCCTCCTCCGTCACCCATGACCTCAAGCTGGGAGGCAAATCGACCCGTCACATGCTGGCCCGCTCCCGTTGGGTGGTGCTGATCCTCTCGGCGGGGGCCATCGTGGCAGCTCTGCTGGGATCTCAGGAAATCTTCTCCAGCGTACTTTTCGCCTGGACCGCCATGGGGGCGGCCTTCGGACCGGCGCTGGTCGTCAAGGCGCTGGGCTACGGCGTCTCTCCGCGGCGGACGCTGCTGGCAATGCTGGTGGGGTTCAGCTTCGCCGTCGCCGCCTACTACCTCTTTCCCGCCTCTCAAGACAAATGGATCGAGCGGGTGCTGCCTTTCCTGGCCGGCCTGCTGGTGATCTTCTTCCCCCCAAGGCCAACTCAACAGTCCTGAGCAGGACCCGGGTCGCCGCTATTTTTCCAGCAGGTCTTTCAGCAGCCGGCGGACCCGCTTCTCGACCTCGTTGCGGGAAAGCCGGAAGGCGGCCCGGATTTCGGCGGAGCGTCCGCGGAACTTGGCCGGATCGCTGAGAGGCCAGTGCTCATGACGCACCCCCGAAGGGAGGACCGGACAGTTGTCGCGGGCGTCGCCGCAGAGCGTGACCACCACATCGTAGCTGGAAAGATCCTTCTCGGATATGTCGTGGGGCGACTGATGCTTGATATCCACCGCCGCCTCATTCATCACCCAGGTGGCGTAACGGTTCACTTCGTCCTTGGGCTCCAGCCCGGCACTCTCGGCGGACACTTTCTTGCCTCCATAGTAACGGGCAAATCCTTCGGCCATCTGGCTTCGGGCCGAGTTGCCGGTGCAGACGAACAGAATTCGAGGTCTCTTTGCCATAGCTTGTCCAGTCCCTATCGCCCTGATATCCCTCGGGGTTTGGCGCCGCGGGAACGGGCAAGCGGCCATTTTAGTCGATTCCCGCATTCTTCTCCACCCGACGGCCGGGAAAGGCCCGAGGACCCTGCAATAATAAGATAATAAACAAAGATAAATGCATCGGTCACTTTTTCTCACTTGAATCTCTACCACGCTTGTGGTAGAAACTCTTTAAGTGTCGTAGACGTGGGAAGGCTCGGGGGACAGCCTATGTCGGGAACATCGTCGGTCCGGCTGACTCGGTTTGAGTTGGAAGTCATGGAGGCCTTGTGGAGACTGCGCCAAGCTTCGGTCAGGGAAATGCTGGAGGCCCTTCCTGAGGCACGCCGGCCTGCCTACACGACGGTCCAAACGATCGTCCGCCGCCTGGAGCGCAAGAACGCCTTGAGGCAAGTCCGCAAGATCGGAAACGCCTTCGTTTATCGTCCCACTCTCAGCCGAGAAGCCGCTTACAGCAAATTGATCAGCGACTTCCTCGACCTTTTCGGCGGCTCGCCGCGGCCTCTTATTTCTCATCTGGTGGAAAGCGGGCAACTGGGATTGGAAGACCTCAAGGAAGCCGAGAGCCTTTTGTTCTCCCGCAACTGAGCCTCGGTGGGAGAACATGGCATGAGCAGCGCATCGGTTTCCCATTCCCATCTGGACTCGGCTTTGGCCGCCTTGGCCACCAAGAAGCGCCGCTGGCATACCATCTGGACCAAGCACCTGATCGAGTTGCTGGTTCGCCTGCGCGCCGACTACGCTCAAGTCGCCGATCGCTGGGTCAAGGTGTCCTGCCACGCCAAAGGCGTCGATCCCGACAGTCCGGCGGCCGCCGAGGAGTGGTTGGGAGGCCCTTTTTGCGTCCTGCGCAATTTGCGCCTGCTGGAACGGTCCCTGCGCGAGATCGAGACCTTCGGACGCCCCTCGCCGCCACTGGTGCCGCGCGTCCGCGAGAACAGGCAGGTGGCCGTCGACGTCCTGCCCAACGACATCTACGACCGCCTCTTTTACCGCGGCTTCTCGGCTGAGATCCGCTTTCAACCCCAGGTCAATCTGGAGAATCTTGCCGATCACCAAGCCCTTCCCCATCAGACCCATCCTCAGGGACGCCTTTGCCTGGTGCTGGGAGCCGGAAACGTCTCCTCGATCGGACCCATGGACGTGCTTTACAAGGTCTTCAACGAAAAGAAGTCGGTCCTGCTCAAGATGCATCCGGTCAACGAGTACCTGGGACCGCTCATAGAGGAAGGCTTTCGGGCTCTGCTGGAAGCCGATTTGCTCAGAGTGGTCTACGGAGGCGCCGAGGAAGGCGCTTATCTGTGCCAGCATCCGGCCGTGGACGAGATTCACATCACGGGCTCCGACCGGACCCATGACGCCATCGTCTACGGCACAGGCGAAGAGGGCCGCCGGCGCAAGGCCGAAGACGATCCCCGTCTGGACAAGCCCATCAGCAGCGAGCTGGGCAACGTTTCGCCGGTGATCGTGGTGCCTGGAGGCTGGAGCAGCTCCGACCTGGCCTTCCAGGCCGCCAACCTGGTCAGCATGCTGGTCAACAACGCCGGTTTCAATTGCAACGCCACCCGCGTCATCATCCAGCAGAGAGGCTGGAAGCAGCGGAATGCGCTGCTGGACGCCGTGCGGACCCAACTGGGCAAGGTGCCTTCGCGAAAGGCCTACTATCCCGGCGCCCGTGAACGCTGGGAGTTGCACATGCAAGGACACCCCGATGCCGAGACCTTCGGCAGCCGGCAAGAGGGATGCCTTCCCTGGACGCTGTTGCCCGACCTGCCCTACCGCGAGGACGATCCCAATTTCAGCCGCGAAGCCTTCTGCGGGCTTTTTTGCGAGACGGCTCTCAAGGCTTCGTCGCCGGCCGACTTCCTGCGTCAGGCGGTGGACTTCTGCAACCAGCGCTTGTGGGGGACCCTTAACGCCGCCCTGCTCATCCACCCCGGTTCCCTGCGCAACCCCGAGACCGCCGCCGCCCTGGAGGAGGCCGTGGACGAACTGCGCTACGGCACGGTGGCCGTCAATCACTGGCCGGCCCTGGGATACGGGCTGGTCTCGACGTCGTGGGGAGCCTATCCCGGGCACACTTACAGCGACATCCAATCGGGCATCGGCGTGGTCCACAACAGCTACATGTTCTCGGGCATCGAAAAGTCGGTGGTGCGCGGGCCTTTCCGCGTCCGCCCCAAGCCGGCCTGGTTCGTCACCAACCGCAGGGCCCACCGACTGGCCCGTCATCTGACCCGGCTGGAAGCCCGTCCCTCCCTCAGACGCGTTCCCGCCATCTTGTGGAATGCTCTGCTCGGTTGACGGCTTTATAAAACAGTCGATTCCGCGAGAAGTGTGACGGATATCACAGCCTGGAAGCCTGGCCGGCTGCTAATGTGATGGCCGCGAATCCAAGTGTTCATCATCGTACACTCAAATGGGACGCCTCCTCCCCGGGGCGTCCCGCTGATCTCGCCGCCGCCTTCCCGTCTATAATGACCCGCTGATGATTTCGCTGGAAAAGATCGAAGAGCTCCCCGTGCACCTGCGGCGCACGATTTCGCCGGACTACCTGGACAACATGGGGCACATGAACGTGCAATACTACATGGCCCTCTTCTCAGACGCGACGGGGCGGATGTTCAGCGACTGCGGGATGAGCGAAGAGGTTGTGAGGGAAAAGCGAAGGGGAGCGTTCGCCTTGCAGCACTTCATCCAATACCGTTCCGAGGTGCACGCCGACGAGACGGTTTCGGTGCGCATCCGCCTGCTGGAAAGCACGGCCCGCAAGCTGCACATGATGGGGTACATGGTCAACGAAAGCCGCCGTCAGGTAGCCGCCACCCTGGAAGCGCTGGGCGCATTCGCCGATCTGGAGGCTCGCCGCATCGCTTCCTGTCCCCCTGAAATGGAAGAGGGCGTCAATATCTTCCTGGCCCAGTGCCAATCCCTCGACTGGCAGTCTGAAACCTGCGGCTGCATCAGGCTGTAGGCAACTGCCGACTCTCAAGAACCAACTCCCAAAGCGTGCTCACTGGGTGAGCCGTCGGGCCTGGTCGAGGGTGCGGTTGACTTCGCGCAGGGCCCGCAGCAGCAGTTCGGCCTGCTGTCCGGCCTGGCTGGGGTCGCGGTTCTCCACCGCTTCGGCCAGTCCCGGCAGCGGCAGACTGGCGTAACCGGTGTAGTAGCCGGGAGCGTAGATGGAGTGACGAAACCAGGAGCGGCGAGGCAGTCCCTGCTCCAGCAGGAATCCCCGCTCGGCACGGCGCAGCAGGTCGTTGAAGCGGCGGCGGCGGCCTTGATCGAGTCCGTTCTCGAGCAGCCTGCTCATTCCCGAGGAGATGTCTTCACCGATCCGCTGCATGGCGCCGGCTTCGTCCTTGAGTTGCTGCCAGTTGACCAATCCGCCGCCCAGCCCTTGGGCTTTCTTTTCCAGATCTTCCAGATAGCCTGTGATGGCGGATCCATACTCGCCATAGTTGAAGGGCAGCAGTTCGGCGTTGGCAAGACGCAGGGCCGTCCGCCCCCAGATCTCGGCGATGGCGGGGTGGTATTGCCAGCCGGGGTCCCCGAACTGGTCCATCCAGTAGTGGCTGTCGTAGAGGGAATGGTAGACGCCGTAATCGCCGCCGAATCCCATGGAAAGCGAGGGGATTCCCAGGTGATCGAGAAAGACGGTGTAGTCCGATCCGCTGCCCAGGTCGTCGGCGTCGGGAAGGTTGAGAGGTTCGGTACGGTTGGCGTTCTGGGCTTGCAGCCACTGGTCGTAGACGGGCCGGCGCGAATCGGGATCGAGCACACGGCGGGTGACGTCGCGCAGCAGGTCGTCCAGGGCCGGGACGGCCGAGGCGCTGAAGCGTCCGCCGGCCACGCCCACGTCGACGTTGAGATAGGCCACGGCCTTGTCGGTCAGTTCCTGGCGCAAATGCTCTCCCCACTCGGTGGACCCGATCAGGCCGTATTCCTCGCCGCCCCATCCGGCCAGGATGATGGTGCGCCGGGGACGGTAGCCCTGATCCAGCAGGCGGCCCAGGCCGGACGCCACTTCCAGCATTGCAGTGGTTCCGCTGTTGGGGTCGACGGCCCCGTAAGTCCAGGCGTCGATGTGGTTGCCCAGGATGACCCATTGATCGGGCAGCTCGCTGCCCTCAATACGTCCGATGACGTTGTAGACGGGACGCCGGGCATGGTCCATCTCCAGTTCCAGGCGCACCCGCGAAGGGCCGGGACCCACATGGTAGGCAAAGGGCAGCCCGCCCTGCCATCCCTCGGGCACATTGGGACCACGCAGCGCCTCCAGAATGGGGCGGGCGTCCTGGTAGGAAAGAGGCTGAGAGGGAATGCGCGGCACATTGACGGCTTCTTCGAAGCTCAAAGCCTGGGCCTCGGGCAGGGCCGGGGTTGCCGGGGTCAAGGGGTCGCCCGGATGAATGAAAAGATACTGCACGCTTCCCCGTTGAACGGCGCTGGGAGGGCGCATGGGACCATGGGGAAAGAGGTCGCCGCGAAAGTATCCGTCGTCCATGGGGTCGGAATAGATGAGCACGCCGGCCGCGCCCCGCTCCTCGGCGGTTTTAACCTTCACGCCCCTGAAACTGCGTCCGTAGCGGGCCAGCACGATCTTGCCCCGCACCTCCACGCCCATTTCTTCCAGGGCAGCGTAGTCGTCCGGCAGTCCGTAGTTGACGTACACCACCTGCCCCTCGACCTGTCCCGAAGGCGAGTAGGCGTGAAAGGGAAGGATGACGTCGCGGGAAAAAGAATCCTTGTCGAGTTGGTAGCCTTCTTCCTGCAGACCCAGAGGGCGCTCCTCGGGCTCCAGCAGCGTCACCGAGACCTTCTTGGGAAAGGGAAGCCAGGCCAGGTACTCGACCAGATCGGCCTGCAGCCCGTTCTTGCGGAAATGGTCGAGGATGTATTCGGCGACCTTCCTCTGGGCCGGCTGTCCTTCCACGTGAGGCTCTTCCGTCAGGACGCGGTGATGGCGGCGCGCGGAGGCTGGAGTCGGCACCGTGGCGAAGAGCGCCTCAGCCTGCAACTGGCGGGCGGCGGACTGGCTTGAATACCCGCTGGGTACATCCTGGATGAGAATCTCGTCCTGTGCGAAGAGAGAAGGGATGAAAAACAGCAGGGAGAGGAGGGTCAGCGGGAAGGCGGTCTTGGGCATGTGAAAACCTTGCCTCACTCGGAGCCTCAGGTCAACTTCCCCTTGTGAATTAAAAGCCAGTGCAGTGCGTCAGAAGTTTTGAGCCACCCTGTGGCGTTATCCCACGCTTCAGCGTTCAGACCTTTGCCGTCTGAAACCCGGGGTGGCGCCGCCGTCTCGCTGGCGCTCGCCGCGGCTGACCCTGGGCCGGCGAATCGCTCGCCTTCAGCGAGCCCGGACTTGACTTTCGACACGGTCGCTGGGCTTGGCGAATCCGTCCCTGTCAGGGACAAAAAACGGCGGCCCGGGCTCAGGACTCATGACGGGCAGCATGGGGGGTTGGGAGTTCGACCGCAGGTCGCTAGTTGGCCTGACCCTCTTTGCCGTTGTTTTCCAGGAAGGCCTTGAGTTTGCGGCTGCGGGAAGGATGGCGCAGCTTGCGCAGGGCCTTGGCTTCGATCTGGCGAATGCGCTCGCGGGTCACGGAGAAGCGCTGTCCCACCTCTTCCAGAGTGTGCTCGCTGCCGTCGCCGATGCCGAAACGCATGCGGATGACCTGCTCCTCGCGGGGAGTCAGGGTCTGCAGCACGGCGGCCGTCTGTTCCTTGAGATTGAGGTTGATGACGGCTTCGGCGGGGGACACCACGCCGCGGTCTTCGATGAAGTCGCCCAGGTGGCTGTCTTCTTCTTCGCCGATGGGCGTTTCCAGCGAGATCGGCTCCTGGGCGATCTTGAGGATCTTACGCACCTTGCTGACCGGGATGTCCATCTTCTTGGCGATCTCTTCCGAAGTGGGCTCGCGCCCGTACTCCTGCACCAGGGCGCGGGAGGTGCGGATGAGCTTGTTGATGGTCTCGATCATGTGCACCGGGATGCGGATGGTGCGGGCCTGGTCGGCGATGGCGCGGGTGATGGCCTGGCGGATCCACCAGGTGGCGTAGGTGGAAAACTTGTATCCCCGGCGGTACTCGAACTTGTCGACGGCCTTCATGAGGCCGATGTTGCCCTCCTGGATCAGGTCCAAGAACTGCAAGCCCCGGTTGGTGTACTTCTTGGCAATCGACACCACCAGACGCAAGTTGGCCTCGACCAGCTCCTTCTTGGCGATGTCGGCTTCCAACTCGCCCTGCTTGATGGTGGCCAAAGTGCGCTTGAGCTCGGGCGGCGTCGCCTGCACGGCTTCTTCGATCTCGTGCAGCCGCCGCTCGATCTCGCGAAGGCGCATCTTGACCTTCTTCGACTCGTCCAGCTTGAGCGGCGATTCTTGAAGCTTGCGCAGCTTACGGGCCTCCCGTTCCAGCCGGATGACCTTGTGGACGGTCTTCTTGATGGCATCCACCAGGTCCTCCAGCACGGGCGGCTGGAAATGCATGTCGCGGACGCTGCGGGCGATGGGAATGCGATAGCGGGCCAGGGTAGAGAGCTGGGTCTTGTACTCGGGCGAGTTCTTCTTCGACTTGGCCAGCTTCTTGCGGGCCTTGCCGGCTTCCTTCTGCAGTTCCTCGATCTGCTTGACGTCGGCCAGGACCGATTTGATGCGGTTTTCCACCACCTCTTCGGTCACTTCGTCTTCGGTGAAGACGACCAGGTTCTTGATATTGACCTCTTCGGCCTTGAGGGAGTCGCGGATCTTGAGGATCTCGCCCACCACAACGGGGGAGCGGGAAAGAGCCTTGAGGACCACCCTCTGACCTTTTTCGATACGTTTGGCGATCTCCACTTCGCCTTCACGCGTCAGCAGCGGAACGGTGCCCATCTCGCGCAAGTACATGCGGACGGGATCGTTGGTCTTCTCCAGGCTGTCAGAGCTGACCGTCTTGGAGTCCTCGCCGTCGTCGTCGTTGTCATCGTCCTTCTTGGATCCGGACTTGTCCTTGACGCCGTCCAACTGGTGCTCGGAATCGATCACGTCGATGCCGGCATCGCCGAAAAGGCGGAAGATGCTGTCCAAATCATCGGAGGAGTCAATGTCGTCTGGCAGGGCGTCGTTGACCTCGTCATAGAGAAGGTAGCCCTTCTCTTTGCCCAGGTTGATCAACTCCCGAACGCCTTCATATTTGTCTTCGACCGCCAATTCGCTCACCTCTGATCGTTCCCCTCGATAAAATCTTTAGTTTATAGGATGCTCTCCGGGCAGATCAACTCGGGCGACCAAGCGCCCACGGCTGAGTGTGGCCGTTGCCCGGCGTCTTTCGAGGACATCCATAAAACCATCCCTCGGCTGAGCCGAGGGCCTTGCATTCACATTCACTGCGCATGCTCCGCCATCTGGCGGGAGCGGCGCATCAATTCACGGCCCTCCGCAATCAAAGCGGCTTTCTGCTTAAGGGCCTCCACCTGTTCCTGCAAGCTCATCTCCGAGTCTCGAAGACGGGCCTGCAATTCCTGCTGGCACCTCCGGTTCTGACGAATGCGCAGGGCCAGCACGCTTCCTTTCACGATGTCTTCGTTAAGCGGCAGATCCCCTCCGAAAGCCATCCTTTCGGCCAAGTCCAGCAGGGGCCCTGCCTCCAGTTTGGAACGCAACCGGGTGATGTCCGGTTCAACGTTCTTTTCATTCAAATCCATTATCAAGCTGAACACCGGCTCGGTATCCAGGCCCTTGAAGAGGCCCCTGTCCACCGATTTCAGCACCGCCGGCCGCCAGTCCGGATTGAGCGCGGCGGCCAGCAGAATCTTCTCCGACCGGGTGGCCAGATCAATGCTGAGGGCGGGCTCGCGAGGGGGAGCGCCGTCTCCCTTGCGCCGTCCCGAGTACTGTCTCAGCTCTGACCAAACCAGCCGCTCCTCTATTCTCAGACGTTGAGCGAGCCTGGAAAGATGCTCCGCTCTTTCAATCTTATCGGACACCAGCAGCAGGTATGGGAGGACCTGCGTCACAATCTCCTGCTTGCCGCGCGGACTTTCGGGCGCTTCATGCTGCCCGGACAGATGCCGCAACAAATAGTCCAAGAAGGGTTCAGCCTCCTCGACCATTTTGCTGTAGGCCTCTTTGCCCCGGCGGCGTATGAAGGTGTCGGGGTCGCTGCCTTCGGGCAGCCCGATGACCTTCACTTGCAGGCCTTCGCCCATCAGCATTTCGATGGAGCGAAGGGCCGCCTTGGCTCCAGCGAAATCGGGGTCATAGTTGAGGACCACCCGCGAGGCGTAGCGCGCCAGAACTTTGGCTTGCTCGTCGGTCAGGCTGGTCCCCAGCGAGGCCACCACGTTTTCAAATCCGAACTGATGGGGGACGACGCAGTCGAAATATCCCTCCACCAGTATGACTTCTTCCTCTCTGCGGATCGCGTCGCGCGCCACGTCGAGGCCGTAAAGATGTCGGCTTTTGTTATAGAGCGCGGAATCGGGCGAATTTAAGTACTTGGGTTTTCCCTCGCCCAGGATGCGTCCTCCGAAGGCGATGGTGCGGCCCGTCACGTCCCTGATGGGAAAGATGACGCGATCGCGAAAATAGGAGTAGACGCCTCTCTCGTTCTCCTTTGCCAGCCCGCAGGCAACCGCTTCCTGGTTGGAAAAGCCCTGGGCTCTCAGTTGCTGCAGCAGCCAGTTGCCCTGGGGCGCGTATCCCATCCCGAATCTGGAGATGGTCTCGGGGGCGATTTCGCGTTGTCGCAAGTATCGCGAGGCGGCGTTCGTCCCCCCTTGCGATTTAAGCGCCTCTTGAAAGAGACGCGAAACCCAGTCGGCCAGTTTCAGAAGACGCTGTTTTCGGCGGATTTCTTTTGAATCGCCACCCCCGGCGGAGCGCGGAAGGGGGACGCCGGCGCTCTCGGCCAGGAAGCGTACGGCTTCGGGGAAGGACATATTCTCCATCTTCATCACGAAGGAGAAGACGTCCCCGCCCTCTCCGCAGCCGAAGCACTTGTAGATCTGTTTTTCCTCGCTGACCCAGAAAGAAGGCGTTTTCTCGCTGTGGAAGGGGCAGAGCGCGCCATGGTCTTTGCCGCTCTTCTTTAGTGGCAGGTAACGGTTGATGAAGTCGACGATGCTGACCGAGTTGCGCAACTGCTCGACATAGTGGTCGTCGAAGTTCATAAGATGCCGGTCCGCCCGGCCAAGCCTCGAGCCCCCGGGGGCGCCGAATTCATTCTCCTGCGGAATTTCTCGTCAGACGGCGGCCAAACCGCTCATTCGCGAAGCGTGACGAAGGTTGCGCCGCCGTCGCGCTTATAGCTTCTCACATGAGGGTGGGTCTTCAGAAATTCGCCCACCGCTTCTTTCAGCCTCCCCGTGCCGTGCCCATGAATGATACGCACTTCGCGGTGCTCGCTCAAGACGGCCTGATCGAGATACTTGTCGGCCTCGATGACGGCCTCTTCCACGGTGCGTCCGATCAAGTTCAACTGAGGCGAGACCTCGGCTTGAGAGGCCTGCAGGGAAACGTTCTTGGGAAGCTTCCTCTTTCCTCCCGATTCTTTCTCTTCGGCCTTTAACTGCTCCAGCGGGCAGTCCATGCGCTTGCCCCCGAAGTCGACGTGGGCCTGGCCCTCTTCGACTCTGATCACCTTGCCCCGCTTTCCGAAAAGCGTGTGGCTGACCCAGTCTCCGGCTTGCAGCGAGGGAGGGCTTTGGCTTTCTCCTTCGACGTCCTGGCTGCGCTCGCGGCGCACCTGGCGGCGGAAGGCCTCCTTGAGGGCGGCTTGTTTCTGCTGCAGTTGGCGGCGGGCTTTGGCCGATTCAAAACGGTCCTTGACGCTCTTCAGATAGCGGTCGCCCTGGCGCTTGAACTCGCGCGCCCATTTCTCGAGGGTTTTCTCGAATTCTTTCTCCTGCCGGGCCAGTTGACGGCTGTGACGCTCTTCCAGTCGGCGCTTTTCTTCCTCCATTTGCCGGCTCAGCTCCCGCGCTTCGTCCTTGGCCGCGCGGGCCTCGTCCAATTCCCGGCGCAAATGACGCAGATATTGCTCGGCCTGCTGGTCGGTTTCCTTCATCAGTCCGCGGGCCTGTTCCACGATGGCCTGGGGGAGTCCCAGCCGCTGGGCCACCTCCAGTCCGCTGGAGCCGGCCGAGAGTCCGAAGCGGATGCGGTAGGTGGGGGCCTGAGTCTTGGGATCGAGTTCCACGCAGGCGTTGATCAGGCCCTTCTCGGTGGCTGCGAAGACCTTGACCGACTGGTGATGAGTGGTGGCGATGACCAGGGCCTGACGCTTGCGGAAATGATCGATGACGGCGATGGCCATGGCCGCGCCGTGGACGGGATCTGTTCCGGTGCCGATTTCATCGAGCAGGATCAGCGTAGGCCTCCCGTCCTCTCCGGACAAGGCTTCCATCATGGAGCTGATGCTGAGCACATGAGCCGAAAAGGTGCTCAAGTGCTGGGAGATGGATTGGTGGTCTCCGATGTCGGCCAAAACCGCCCTGAAGATGGGCAGCACGGCGTTCTCGGCTGGAACCGGGAGTCCGCATTGGGCCATCAGCGAGAGCAGACCCACGGTCTTGAGGGCCACTGTCTTGCCCCCGGTATTGGGGCCGCTGATGATCAATCCGTTCTCTTCCCGGGAGAGGCGGATGTCGATGGGCACCACCTTCTCGTCGCCCAGACTGGCAAGCAGCAGGGGATGGCGGGCTTGGCGCAGGTCGAGGCGGGAGCCTTCCTCCAGCGCGGGCAGCACGCAGCGGAACTTGTCGGCGTACTCGCAGGCGGCCATCAGGGCGTCGACGCGGGCGATCAGATCGGAGATCAGGCGCAGATTCTCGATCTCTTCCCGCATGCGGTCGCTGAGTCGGGCCAGGATCTGGCGGATGAGCTCCTGCTCGCGCTCCTGATAGTAGATGAACTGGTTGTTGAGTTCGACGGCGCTGAGAGGCTCGATGAAGACGGTGGCCCCCGAGGAGCTGGCGCCGTGAACGACACCGGGTATGCTGCTTTGCCTCTCGGTTTTGACGGGGATTACGAAGCGTCCGTTGCGGCTGGTGACGTAGGCGTCCTGGATGACCGAGTCAGACCTCTTCTGGAGCAGGGCCCGCAGGTGCTTTTGGGCCTCTTTGCGGCTCTTGACGGCCTGGTTGCGGACCTTGGCCAGTTGGGGATGGGCCTGGTCGCGGATCTCCCCGTTGGGGTCGAAGATGCGCTCGATCTCGGAGAGCAAGCGGTCGGGCGGGTCGAGCGGACGCGTCCACTGGGCCAGCAGAGGCCATTCCTGGGGGTCGAAGGTCTTGCGCAGGTACTGCCCTGTCTTGAGCACCTCGGCCAAGTCGAGGCATTCAGACGGCTCCAGCACGGAGGCCCGCTCGTTGAGCTTCTCCAGCAGCGGACGCGGGTCTTCGAGGTGGGCGAAGGCGACCCGGGACTCCTGGGACACGAAGCGCACGGCTTCCTCCAGGCGCTGCAGGCGCTGCTGCAGACGCTCGGGTTCCCGCAGGGGCTGGAGGGCGGCCAGGCGGGCGCGTCCCGCCGGGGTGTGGGCGAACTGCTCCAGCAGGGCGACGGCCTCGTCGAATCCGAGCAGTTGGCGGGTTTCCTGGTCCATGGCCCTAGGCGTCCGGGAAAGTTCGTTGTCGGTTGATGAGGGCTGCCGAATAGCCCGCTCCGAAGCCGTTGTCGATGTTGACCACGGTCACGTTGGAGGCGCAGGAATTGAGCATTCCCAGCAGAGCGGCCAGTCCGCCGAAGGAGGCGCCGTAGCCGATGCTGGTGGGGACGGCGATGACGGGGATGTCGACAAGTCCGCCCACCACGCTGGGCAGCGCCCCTTCCATGCCGGCGGCCACCACAACCACGCTGCAACGGCGCAGCATCTCGCGCTGCCCCAGGATGCGGTGCAGTCCGGCCACTCCAACGTCGTAACAGCAGTGTACCCGGTTGCCCATGATGCGGGCGGTGACGGCAGCCTCCTCGGCCACCGGGATGTCGGCGGTTCCGGCGCAGAAGATCCCGATCTGGCCGCGTCCGTTTTCTTGGGGTTGGCGCACCACGCTGACGGCGCGGCTGAGGTCATGAAACTGGCAGGGGAAATCGGCGCTGAGCGATTCGGCGACCTGGGAAGAGGCCCTGGTGATGAGCAGGTTGGGGTGGCGCTGAAGGGCCTGGCGGGCGATGGAGACGATCTGCCGGCCGGTTTTCCCTTGGCCGAAAATGACCTCGGGAAAACCGTGACGCAGACTGCGGTGATGATCGATCTTGGCGAAACCGAGATCCTGATAGGGCAGATCCCGAAGGAGTTCCAGAAGGCGCTCTTCGGAGATCTTGCCCTCTTTGTAGTCTCTGAGTGCTCGCTTCAGATCGTCTTCGATCATCGTCCTCGGCGGCGTTCGCCCCGCTGCTCGCGCAAAACGGCTTTGCGGCTGAGGCGGATTTTGCCGCTGGGATCGACGTCCAGCACCTTGACCATGATCTTGTCGCCCACCCTGATCTCTTCGCGGATGTCCTTGATGTGGCGTTCCGCGATCTCGGAGATGTGCAACAGCCCTTCCGTTCCCGGCAGGATTTCAACGAAGGCGCCGAAGTCGACCACTTTGACCACCTTGCCCATGTAGGTCCGGCCCACTTCAGGCGAGGCGGTGATTTCTTCGATGATTTTGATGGCTTTCTGAGCCGATTCGCCGTCCACCGAAGCGATCTTGACGGTTCCGTCGTCTTCGATATCGATCTTGACGCCGGTCTGGTCGATGATGCTGCGGATCTGCTTGCCGCCCGGACCGATGACTTCGCCGATCTTGTCGACCGGAATCGTGATGGTGACGATGCGGGGAGCGTAGCTGGAAATATCCTGGCGCGGCTCGCTGATGCTCTCGGCCATCTTGTCGAGGATGTGCAGGCGTCCCCGGCGGGCTTGCTCCAAGGCCTCGCTCATGATGGCCTTGGTGACGCCCGTGATCTTGATGTCCATCTGCAGGGCGGTCAGTCCATCGCGTGTTCCGGCCACCTTGAAGTCCATGTCTCCGTAGTGGTCCTCGAAGCCGGCGATGTCTGAGAGGATGACGTACTTGTCGCCCTCCTTGACCAGCCCCATGGCGACTCCGGCCACGGCCCGGGAGACGGGGACTCCGGCGTCCATCAGAGCCAGGCAGCCGCCGCACACGGTGGCCATGGATGAGGAGCCGTTGGATTCCAGGATTTCGGAAATGACACGGATGGTGTAGGGGAAGTCGTCGGGCGAGGGCATGGTGGGCGTGAGGGCCCTTTCAGCCAGGGCTCCGTGCCCGATCTCGCGGCGTCCGGGGCCACGCAGGAAGCGCGCTTCGCCGACGCTGAAGGGCGGGAAGTTGTAATGCAGCATGAAGCGCTTGGCGTCTTCACCGGCCAGGCCGTCGGTACGCTGGGCGTCGTCTTCAGTCCCCAGCGTGACCGTGCACAGGGCCTGGGTTTCGCCGCGGGTGAAGATGGCCGATCCGTGAGTGCGGGGCAGGTAGCCGACCTCGCTCCAGATGGGACGGATTTCGTCGTTTCCGCGGCCGTCGGTGCGGCGGCCTTCTCCCAGCAGTTGCTTGCGGAAGAGTTCTTCCTTGAGTCGGTTGAAAGAGTCGGCGTAGACCTCGGCCAACTCCTCATCCTCGCCGGCTGACTCGACCGCCTCATTCTTGCAGGCCTTGACGGCGTCGTCCTGGGCGTGTTTGCCCCGGGTGTTCATGGCCTCCACCAACTTGCTTGAAATCTGGGAAGAGACCTTGGCGTAGGCCTCCTGATCGCGCTGCGGCGGCTGGTACTCGCGCTTGGGGATGCCGCGCTTGGCTTGCAGCTCGCGGATGACGGCCACAATGCGCTTGATCTCCTCATGGGCGAATTCCAAAGCGTCCGCCATTTCCTGCTCGGAAATCTCTTTCGCTGCCGCCTCGACCATGACGATGGCATCGTCTGTTCCGGCGACCACCAGGTTGAGGCGGCTGTCCTCCAACTGAGTGTAGGTGGGATTGACCACGAATTCCCCCTCGATCAGTCCCACGCGGACGCATCCGATGGGACGGTGGAACGGTATGGGGGAGGCGTAAAGCGCCGCCGAGGCGCCTACCAGCGCCAAGGTGTCGGGGTTGACGTCCTCTTCGGCCGAGAGCACGAAGGCGATGACTTGCGTTTCATGCTGATAACCGTCGGGGAAGAGGGGACGGATGGGGCGGTCGATCAAGCGGCTGGTAAGCGTTTCCTTCTCTGAAGGACGTCCTTCGCGCTTGAAGAAGCCGCCCGGAAAGCGTCCCACCGCCGAGGTGTACTCGCGGTAGTCGCAGGTGAGCGGAAAAAACGATGCGTTCTCTTTGGGTTCGGTGTCGGAAACCGCTGTCACTAAGACCCGGGTGTCGCCGTAGCTCACCAAAGCGGCACCGTCGGCCTGCTTGGCCAACTTGCCCATCTCGATGTTGAGCTCGCCTCCACCGAGGGTCAGGTTTACAGATTCAATCATCTAAACCTTCCTCCAAGTGGGGAGGCCCCTGAATGAGGCCTGATCACGATATCTAGTACAAAAAATTTCAGATCTTGGGAAGGCAAACTGCCGATACTGCGGAGTCGGCAGAGGAGGAGGGCGCGGGACGCCTTTGCGTCCGGCATCTTCTTTTCCTACTTGCGAATGCCCAGGCGCTCGATCAGGCTCTTGTAGCGCTCGAAGTCGTGCTTCTTGAGGTAGTCCAGCAGGCGACGGCGCTTTCCGACCAGCTTCAACAGTCCCCGCCTGGAATGATGATCCTTCTTGTGGGTCTTGAAGTGCTCGGTCAAATAGGTGATGCGTTCACTCAGCAGCGCCACTTGGACCTCGGGGGAACCCGTGTCGGCGCCGTGCAACCGGTAGTTCTCGATCAGTTCCTCTTTGCCTGATTTCGTCAGAGCCATGATCTACTCTTCTTTTTATCCTCTAATCCTTATTGTCTTCTTCTCTTCTACTGTCAAAGAGAGGAAATGTATCAGAAAACCCGGCGCAAGTAAAATCGAAAGCGGCCCCTGTCGGCGTTGGGCTTGAAGGCAACGGCAGCGGCTGGGTAAGCTTACTGGCCGTGCGCCGGGGAGCGGTAGGACGGCAATGAGTTCTCTAGCGATGGTGCGCCATGCACAGGCTTCCTTTTTGACGGACGACTACGATCGCCTCTCCCGGCTTGGAGTGGAACAGGCGCGCCTGTTGGGACGTTATTGGGCTCGACGCAAGGTTGCCTTCGACCTGGTTTTCTGCGGTCCCCGCCGGCGCCAGCAAGACACCCAGTCCATCGTGGCTGGGGAAATGGAAAAGGCTGGACACCCCTGGCCTCAAGCCCGAGTCCTGGAGGGGCTGGACGAATACCCGGCAGAAGAGATCATGCGCGCTTTCGCTGCCCAGGTGGTGGCGGCCGACCAGCAACTCCAGCAGATCTCCGAGGAGTTCGAAGCCAGCCAGGACGCGCTCCGCCGCCAGCAGCTCTTCCAACATATCTTCGAGCAGGTGACGCGGAAATGGTTGAGCGGCGAACTGAAGTCCGACGGCGTCGAGTCCTGGCAGAGCTTTCGCCAGCGGGTGCTGGAGGCCTTGGAGAGCATCATGCGTCAAGCCGGTGGCGGCAGCCGGGTCGCCGTCTTCACCTCGGCCGGACCCATCGCCGTCACCATGGAAAGGGCCCTGGGCCACCCCCCTGAAACCACCCTGGAGTTGAGTTGGACGATCCGCAATGCGGCTCACAGCGAATTCCTCTTCACCGGGCGGCGGTTCAGCCTGGCGACCTTCAACACCCACCCCCATTTGGACGATGCGCGTCTGGTGACCTTCCGCTAACCTGTTCGCACCGGCATCAAGCCAGGAGGACGCTTTACTTGAAGATCGAAACCATTGAGGACATCCGCCGGATCGAGAAAGTGCCCCTCGAGCAGGCTTTGCAGGCGGAAAACAGCTATCAGATGATCGCTTCGGGAGCCGCAGGGCGGGGAGCCAGGACGGCCTTGCGCTTCATTCCCAGCGGGAGCGGCTACCGCAGCCCCGTCGACGTCAGCTACGAACAGTTGCTGGCACGCATCCACCAATGCGCCAACCTCCTGCATCACCTCGGGGTGGGGCCGCGGGAGGTGGTGACGCTCATGCTTCCCAACCTGCCCCAAACCCATTTCGCACTGTGGGGAGGGCAAGCCGCAGGCATCGTCAACCCCGTCAACCCGCTGCTGGGCGTCCGCACCCTGAGCGGAATCCTCAATGCCGCCCGCACCCGCGTCCTGGTGGCCTTGGGTCCCCACCCGCAAATCGACATCTGGCAAAAAGCCCTTCAACTCAAGCAGTCGGTTCCCACCTTGAAGACCCTGCTCAAGGTGGGGGGAGGCCAGACCGACCAGCCCGACGTCCTCGACTTCGAGGCCCAACTGGACCGGCACGACCCCTCGCGCTTGGAGAGCGGACGCCGGATCCAGAGCGGCGACATCGCCGCCTACTTCCATACCGGAGGAACTACCGGCACACCCAAGCTGGCCCGCCTGACCCACCGCAACCTGGTCTACAACGCCTGGGTGCTGAGCCGCATGGGAGGAACGGAAGACGACGACGTGCTGCTGTGCGGACTGCCCCTCTTTCACGTCAACGCCGTGGTCCTGTCGGGGCTGACGCCCTTCTCGATTGGAGCCCAAGTGGTGCTGCTTTCGCCTCAGGGCTACCGCGATCCCTCGGTGATCGAGAACTTCTTCGCCATCATCGAGCACTATGGGGCCACCAGCTTCAGCGCCGTACCCACCGTTTACGCACGGCTGTTGGAAACCGACTCCGAGCGGCACGACCTCTCCTCGCTGCGCTTCGCCATCTGCGGCGCCGCTCCCATGCCGGTAGGCCTCTTCAAGGCATTCCAAGACACCACGGGCTTGAAGATCCAGGAAGGCTACGGGCTGACCGAGGGCACCTGCGCCAGCGCCTGCAATCCCAAAGACGGCGAGCGCAGGGTGGGCTCCATCGGATTCAGGTTGCCTTATCAGGAAATGAAAGCGGTTCGCATTGCCGATGGACGCATCGAGCGCGAGTGCGGGAACGACGAGGTGGGAAACGTGATCATCAGGGGACCCAACGTCTTCGCCGGCTATGTGCGCGAGTCCGACGATCAGGGCGTGTTGCTGCAAGACGGGTGGCTGAATACGGGAGATCTGGGCCGCCGCGACGAGGACGGGTACTTCTGGCTCACCGGACGGCAGAAAGACCTCATCATCAGGGGCGGACACAACATCGATCCGGGCCCCATCGAAGAGGCTCTGCAGGGGCATCCGGCCGTGGCGCTGGCAGCGGCGGTGGGACGTCCCCACCCCGATGCCGGGGAGTTGCCCTCGGCCTTCGTCTCATTCAAACCGGGCGCCCAATGCCAGGTGGAGGAATTGCATGAGCGCTGCCGCCGCTTGATCGACGAGCGGGCCGCCTGGCCCAAGTACATCCAGATCCTGCCCGAGATCCCCGTCACGCCGGTGGGCAAAGTCTACAAACCGGGCTTGCGCCTGCTGGCCGCTCAGGCCGCCTTCAGGGAAGCCCTGCAAGAGGAATTGGAGCAGGTGCGTCCCTGGTCGGTGCGGGCCAAGCAGGATCCCGGCAGCGGAGTCGTGGTGGACGTCGAAGTGGAAGCTCCCATGGAGGAGCGTCCCGGCCTGCAGGACGCCATCGCCCGCGCCGTCAAGGGATTCTCGGTTCCCTGCAAGATCGTGTGGCGGCTGCCGGGAGAGTGATCACTCGCCCTGGGCCAGCGAGAACATGGGATCTCCGTCGCACAGGTGAAGCTTCTCCACGTGCACCCAGGGGTAGCCCTCAGCCACCTTTTTCAGCAGGTCGTGGATCTCCTCGTCGCTGACTTCACGCTCGGCCAGGTAGCGGCAACGGTACCAGTCGACCATGAAGATGTCGGGCTGGGGACCCGGATACATCTTGGTTCCGCGGTTGGAGACCATGTTCAATTGCAGGGGACCCACCTTCTTGGGCAGCTTGTCGATGCCGTCGCCGTGGGTAAAGACGTCGGCGCCCACCACGGTCCAATCCTTGGGCTCTTCGGTTGCGGCGTCCTCTTCCGAGACCCGAGGCATCTTGGGAGCTTTGCCCTGGTGGGCGATGTGCGATTTGGGATACCGGTCGCGGCGGGGCAAGGCGTTGATGACCACGCGGGTGAATTCCAGAGTGGTGGCGTGCCCTCCCAGATCGCGCGTGCGGATTCCCGACAGCAGCGCCATGCGCAAAGCGGTGTCGACGTCGTTGGCGTGATCGTGCATCCCCAGGTAGTGCAGCATCTGGATGGCGGAGAGCAGCAGCGCCGTGGGATTGGCCACCCCCTGCCCGGCGATGTCGGGAGCCGAGCCGTGGACGGCTTCGAAAACGGCCCGGTCGTCGCCGATATTGGCTGAAGGGGCCACGCCCAGGCCTCCCACCAGACCCGCGCACAGGTCGGAGACGATGTCGCCGAAGAGGTTGGGCAGTACCAGCACGTCGTACCTTTCGGGGTGCGACACCAACTGCATGCACAGGTTGTCGATAAGAATGTCGTCGCATTCCAGCTCGGGATATTCGGGCGCCAGCTCGCGGAAGGTTTCCAGGAAGAGGCCGTCGGTCATCTTCTGGATGTTGGCCTTGTGTACGCAGGTCACCTTGTCGCGTCCCATCGACTTGGCCATTTCCAGCGCGTAGCGGTTGACGGCCAGGCTGCCGGGACGGGTGATGATGCGCAGGCACTGTGCCACGTCGGGCGTCTGCCAGTGCTCGATGCCGCCGTAGGTATCTTCGATGTTCTCCCGCACCACGATCAGGTCGACGTCCGAGAAGCGGGTCTGCACCGAGGGCAGGCTGATGGCCGGACGCACGTTGGCGAACAGTCCCAGCGACTTGCGGATGGTGACGTTGACGCTCTTGTGTCCGCCGCCCACCGGCGTGGTGGTGGGCCCCTTCAAGGCCACCTTGTTGCGCTTGATGGATTCCAGCGTGTCCTGGGGAATCGGGGTCTTGTGGCGCTTGACGGCAGAGATCCCGGCATCGGCCGTCTCCCAGTCTAACGGAGCCCCGCTGGCCTCCAGCACGTCCTGCACGGCCTCGACGATTTCAGGTCCGATTCCGTCGCCCGGAATCAAGGTGATCTTCTTGCTCTCCATGCTGCTTCTCTCTGGCTGGTTGAGGGGAGGGCGTCAGTTGGAAGGGGCGGACTGCATCTCCTCCGCCACCTTTTCCACTTGGCGCCACACGCGCAGGGTGTTTTCCGAGGCGATCTTGCGCAAATCGTCCTCGCTGTAGCCGCGTTTGAGCAGCTCGGCAAAGAGGTTGGGGAGTTGGGAGGCGTCTTCCAGGCCCACCGGCAGAGAGCTGACGCCGTCGAAGTCCGACCCCAGGCCGACGTGTTCGATACCCACCAGGTCGCGCACATGGTCGATGTGGTCGGCTACGTCGGTGACGTGGGTCTTGGGGACGCCTTCGCGCTCGTCGTACTGGGCGATCCATTCCACGGCCTTGGGATCGTCGCGGTCGAGTTCGTTCTCATCCAGGTAGTTGCTGATGGCCATGTCGCGCTTGCGGGCCGCCTGCAGAAACTCGGCGCGCAGGAAGGCCGATCCGAAGTTGATCTGAATGACTCCGCCCTTCTCGGCCAGCTTCTCGATCATCTCGTCTCCCATGTTGCGTTCCCAATCGGGAGTGAAGTGCCGGCAGGAGGAGTGGGAGGCGATAACTGGGGCCCTGCTGATCTCCATGACCTGGTAGAAGGCATCATCGGAAATGTGGGAGACGTCGACCATCACGCCCAAGCGGTTCATCTCCTCCACCACCGTCTTGCCGAAGTCGCTGAGCCCCTTCCACTTGCGGTTGAGATCGTAGGAGGAATCGGAGATATGGTTGACCCGGGAGTGGGTCAGAGTAATGTAGCGGATGCCCCGTTCCTTGAAATGCCTCAGATTGGCCAGGTCGCCTTCCACGGGCGCGCCGTTCTCCATGCCCATGGGCAGAGCGATCTTGCCCGCTTTGAAGATCCGTTCCACGTCATCTGGAGAGTAGGCCACCTCGTACTTGTCGGGCCATTGCTCCTGGAAGCCCTCCACCATGTCGATCAGTTCATCGGCGAACTCTTTGGCCCCGCCGGTTTCCTGGTAGGTGGCCGGGATGTAGATGGACATGAAGGGGACGTCCAGCCCTCCCTCTTTGGCGCGGGGATAGTCGAAATGGCCGCCTTGGGTGCGTTGGGAGATGTCTTCGTATTCGTCGTTGAGCCGGTAGGGGATGTCGACGTGAGTATCGATCACCATGATGCTGCGGGCCAGTTCGCCAGCACGGTCCTTGAGCTGGTCCTCACTCATGGCGGCTGGCTCCTCCCGTCCAGCTTCTGTCGAACACCCCGCCAGGCAGAGCAGTAGAATCGAAGCAAGCAAGGTCAAAAAAATCGAGTAGCGCACCTTAATACCCCCCCCTGTCTTTACTGCCGAAAACGGTCGAGAAGCCGATATTAACACGTTCTCCCCCGGCGTCTCCCGTGCAAGGCTGCTGCTCATTGCGACGGCGTGCTATCCTGTTGATATGGGTACGTTGGTCATCAGCGACATTCCAGATGATCTGCTCGGCGAGCTCAAGAAGCGCGCAATCGCCGAGGGAGACACTGTCGGCAACCAAGCGCTGAAGGTTCTGAAGCAGAACATTCGCGAAGGAGCCTACTCAAGACGCCGTTCCGGTCTGATCGATGAAATTTTGGAAGTGCCCATCCCCCCCCTCCCGGCACCAGTCCCTTCCTCAGCGGACCTCATTCGTGAAGACCGTGAGCGATGATCGTTCTCGATGCTAGCGCTGCTATCGAACTAATCATGCAACGCCCCTGCGGAGGACTAATCGCTAGGCAGTTGCGGGAAACGGACGCTGTTTGGGTGCCCGACCTCTTTTTCTCAGAAGTGGCCAACGCTCTTTGGAAACTGACGGCGTTCGCCGGTCTGGAAGAGAAAACCGGGTCGCTGTTGCTCCGCCTGACTTTGGCTCTGCCTGACCACGTCGAGGATTCGTCTGAACTGGTGGAAAGCGCTTTCCAACTCGCTGGCCAACTCAGAAGACCTGTCTACGATTTCCTCTACCTGAGACTTGCCGAAACCAAACAAGCCACACTGGTTACCATGGACCACAAGCTGGCTAGCACGTGCCGGGATCTCAAGGTTAGGGCATATCTGCCTTCTACTTGAGACCTCACTCACCCAGAGATTCCCCCGTTTGCTCGTCTTCGGAATAGACTGCATGTTCCCCGCAACTGTCACACCTGACATAAAACTCTTTTTGTTTTTTGTCTTCGACAAAGGCTTCGCTCATAATGCTTACGGCATCCGATCCACAGGCCGGGCAGACGAGTTTCGGGGAGTCGACCCGTCTTTGGGGAAGACCACTTTGCACGGGAGTTTTCCTGACAATCCTGTCTTGCCTTCTCCTAAAATCCTCGCCGGAGACTCGTAATATCCGGCACATTTCATTGAGCCTGGAGAACAACCGCTTGCCGATCCGCGACTCCAAATTTTCAGCAGGTCTGGGACGCTCCGCGACTGAGTCTCCTGCAGGTCTTCGGCTTGGACGGTGGAGAAGGATATTGCTTGTCAGGATCGTCGGCCTCTGGTTAAGATAGCGATCGTTGAGGATTGTATCAATAGTTTCCCTGGCCCACTCCGTGCCTCGACTGGCTCCCAGATCGTCCCAAACAAGTACATCGACCTCCGAAAGAGGTACCATCAATTCCCGTTCTGTCATCCTGGAATCTGGCCCGTAGGAATACTGCAGATCCTTGAGCAGAACCTTCTCATCCACGAATTTCCCCGCCACAAGTTTCCTTGAGATCAGATGGTTCAAAGCAGCGATAGCTAGGTGAGTCTTTCCAACTCCAGTCGGGCCAATTAAGAGGACTCCACGAATCTCAAGCGGGTACTTGTCGGCGAAATTCTTCATCATGAAGTGCGCCTTGCGCTGCGACTCGTGCACAGATCGGTAATTTTCGAATGTCTTATCGCGATATCGAGGAGGAATCCGAGCCTGAGCCAGCAGGCGGCGGCGTTTGTTGTCGGCGCTGCAACGGGGGCAGGGGACGGCGACTTCGACGCCTTCCCGTTCTTCCATGATCCATCCCGCGCCCTGGCAGCGGGAGCAAGCCTCGGGATGGGGGTTGCGCCTCAGCCGGTCCACAGCACCTCCCGTCCGCCTCCCCGGGTGTTCTCGTAGCGGGCCATCACGAAGAGCAGATCGGAGAGCCGGTTGAGAAAGACCAGCAAGTGGGGATTCATGTCGTCCTGGCGCATCAGCGCAACCAGCTCGCGTTCGGCGCGCCGACACACCGAGCGGGCCATGTGCAGGTGAGAGGCCGCCAGCGATCCTCCGGGCAGGATGAAGTTCTTGAGGGGAGGGAGATCCTCTTGCATCTCGTCGATCCACTCCTCCAACGTGGCGCATTGGGCTTCTCCCACCCGCTCCACCCTGCGCTTGCTGTCCAGGGTGGTGGCCATATCGGCTCCGGCGCTGAAAAGCAGGTTCTGGAGACTCTCGATCCGCCGCCGGACAAGTTCGACAGCCGAGGTGGCGCCCGCCACACCCAGTACCGAGTTGAGTTCGTCCAGTGTTCCGTAGGCCGCAACCCGCAGGGAATCCTTGTCCACCCGCTCGCCGCTGAAAAGAGCCGTGCGCCCGCTGTCTCCGGTCTTGGTGTAGATCTTCATGACGTCCAGTCCCTTGCCGCCAGAGGAAACTTCACGATAGCACGGCTGAGTGAGCGAAGTCGAAGCCTCTCGACGGCCCTTGGGCGGCGCTGTTTGAAGAAGAGGAATTGCAGTCAAATGACGGATGACATAGAATCCTGGGTGTGCGCTCACTCGCAGCGCGGGACGATAACGGCGTCTGAGATGCCCCGTCACATCCCCAAGCTGTAAGCGGCGGCCGCCTCGGCCGTCCTTCTGAGCCGCCAGACTTCCCTGAGATCCGTCACAGCACGGTGGTCCACTTGGACGGGGCAGACCATATCTTTGTCTGGATATTTCCGATGGGGCGCACGAACTCTCTTTGAAAGCGAGAATCAAATCATGAACAGAAAGTATCGCCAGCGTGGTTACCAGGACGACGGCGGCAAGGACAAAAAGAGCCGCCGCTCAGGCAAGCCATCCGGCACCCAGTGGCGGGAAGGGCCGCGCTCGCCGCGAATGATGGGCTTCCAAAAGCTGGCCCGTTGTTCCATGTGCGGCGCCGAGGTTCCCACTCTGGACGACATCGAGCCTTCCAGCGTTTGTCCGCAGTGCGAGAACGACTTGCACACCTGCCGCAACTGCGTCTTCTTCGACACGTCGGCCCGCTTCGAGTGCACCCAGCCCATCCCGGAACGGGTTACCCCCAAGGACCGCCGCAACCAGTGCGAGTTCTTCGAGATCAAGAGCCGGGTCGAGAAAAAGACGACATCGACCAAGAAGAGGACGGTGGGCAGTTCCTCGGACGACCTGGATCCGCGGGAGGCGTTTGAGAGGTTGTTCAAGAAATGAAGATCATAAGCTGCCTTAAAGAAGTGCCCGCCCGCGACACCCGTTATCAGGTGGACTCGGGCCAACACTGGATAGAAGAAGGCGGGCTGACTCTGGAAATCAACGAATGTGACGAGTACGCGCTGGAAGAGGCGCTCAAGCTGCAGGAAGCTCACGGCGGCGAGGTGTCGATCCTGACCGTGGGCGGGGCCCGCTCCGAGAAATCGATCCGCAAGGGACTGGCCATGGGCGCCAAACAGGCCATCCTGGTGGAGGACGAAGAGCGGCGCGTCAACCATCCCTATGCCGCCGCCAAGGTGATGGCTCAGGCGCTGCAGGATGAAGAGTTCGATCTGGTCTTGGCCGGTACTCAGTCCGACGACTACAGCTACGCCCAGACCGGCGTCATGCTGGCCGAGATGCTGGGCTTGCCCCACGCCACCATCGTCATGGAGATCGAAGCCAAGCCGGATGAGAAGAAGATCAAGGCCTTGCGCGAGATGGAAAGCGGCTGGTTTCAGTGGGTGGAGATGCCCCTGCCCGCGGTCCTCACCATTCAGGCCGGCAGTTCCCAGGTGCGCTACCCTTCCCTGCCCAACATCATGAAGGCCAAGAGGAAAGAGATACGCCGCATCCCCCTGGACGACCTGGGGGTCGACCTGGAAAGTATGCCCCGCCTCGAAATCAGCAGGCTCTATTTCGAGGAGGCCGAAGGCAAAGCCGAGATTCTGGAAGGCGACACCCGAAGCGTCGTCGACCTGCTGGTGGAAAAGCTGCGAAAAGAAGCCCGCGTGCTCTAGTTCGAGTTAAGGATAGAAGACGATGGCAGAGAAGATTTACGTGTTGATAGACCACGGTCAAGGGGAGGTCCGCAACGGATCGCTGGAAGCCCTGGCCTGGGGACAGAAGATGGCCGCTGAGAGGGGAGGCGAAGTTCACGCCGTCATGCTGAGCGGACCGGATCAGGAAGCCGCCCGCCAGGTGGCCGATTCAGCCCAGGCTTCTTCCCTCCTGTGGCTGCGCCACGAGCGCCTGGCCGACTACGACCCCGACGCCTACGCGGCGGCCCTCAAAGACCTCGTTCGAGCAGACAAGCCGGGGCTGCTGCTGATGGCCCACATCTACCAGAACATCGACCTGGCTCCCAAGCTGGCCGTAGCGGTCGAAGGCTGCTTGATCACCGATTGCATCGGCCATAAACGCGACGACGGCGGACTGGTCTTCGTCCGCCAGATGTTCCGCAACAAGCTCAACGCCGACATCCGTCCCTCTTCCGGCCATCCCTGCATCGCCACCTTGCAGGCGGGAGCGGTCAGCCGCGACGAATTGCAGGCCGGCCAGAGTCCGCTGCAGGAACGCCAAGCCGATCTCGACCAAGTGCCGCAAAGGCGCGTCAGCCTCGAGAAGATCGGCGCCGGAAAGGGCCAGGTCGACCTCACCAAAGCCGATGTCATCGTGGGAGTGGGCCGGGGCGTCAAGAAAGAAGAAAACCTCGCCATGGTGCGCGAGCTGGCCGAGGTGCTGGGAGCGGAGATCGGCGCCAGCCGGCCCGTGGTCGACAACGACTGGATGGAGCGGGAACGCCAGATCGGCAGCTCCGGACAAAACGTCTCGCCCAAGCTCTACATCGCCCTGGGCATCTCGGGCGCCATTCAGCACATCGTAGGCATGAAGGGCTCCAACACCATCGTGGCCGTCAACACCGATCCCAACGCCCCCATCTTCAACATCGCCACTTACGGCATCGTGGGAGACCTCTTCGAAATCGTGCCCGCGCTCATCGAGAAGCTGCGCGCCGATTAACTCTTCGCTCAGTCTCAAGGACTCCATGAAAGCTCTCTTTTTCGAGCAACACGGTTCACTCGAACAACTGCGCTTCGGCCAACAGCCGACTCCCCGACCGGGGCGGGGCGAGGTGCTGGTGCGTACCGAAGCGGCATCCATCAACCACCTCGACCTCTACGTCATCGGCGGACTGCCGGGAGTCGACCTTGAAATGCCCCACATTCCGGGATCGGACGGAGCGGGCGTAGTGGAAGAGGCAGGACCTGAGGTGGAAGGACTGAAAGCCGGCGACCGCGTCATGCTCAACGCCTGCGTGTGGTGCGGACGCTGCGAGTTCTGCCTGGAGGGCGAACAAAGCCAATGCGTGCGCCTGAAGATCCTGGGCGAGCACCGCAAAGGCACCTTCGCTCAGTTCTTCGCCGCCCCCGAGAGCAGCTTGGCCCGCATTCCCGAAGGCGTCTCCTTCCAAACCGCCGCCGCCTATTCGCTGGTTTTCCAAACCGCCTGGCGGATGCTGGCTTCAAGATGCCGGCTGCAAGCCGGACAGGACATCTTCATTCACGGCATCGGAGGAGGGGTGGCCACCGCCTGCCTGCAAATCGCCAAACTGGCCGGCTGCCGAGTCTTCGTCACTTCCTCGGCCCAGGAAAAGCTCGATCGGGCTCTGGAACTGGGAGCCGACTTCGCCTACAACTACCTGGAAACCGACGTCGTCAAGGCGGTGGCCGAGGAAACCGGCAAACGGGGCGTTGACGTGGTCGTCGACAGCGTGGGAAACGCCACTTGGGTGAACAGCCTGAAGATGGTGCGCCGTGGAGGAAAGATCGTCACCTGCGGAGCCACCACCGGCCCCAATCCGGCCACCGAGATCCGCCTCATCTTCTGGAAGCAGATCGACATTCTGGGCTCCACCATGAGCAACGCCAGGGAATATGAGCAAGTGGTCCAGTTGCTGGGCCAGGGGCGCCTGGAACCCGTCATCGACCGCGTTTTCCCGCTCTCGGAGGGCCGCCAGGCCTTGCAGTACGTGAGCGACCGCAAGCAGTTCGGCAAGGTCGTGCTGCGGCCTGAAGACTCGCCATAATCCGCTCTACAAACCGCAATCTCAGTCAGAGAAAGCACCATGCAATATCGAAGCTTAGGACGAACCGGACTCCAGGTTTCCGAGATCGGATTCGGCGCCTGGGGCATCGGCGGCCAGATGTGGAAAGGCGGCGACGACAAGCAGTCGCTCAAAGCCCTCCACAGGGCGGTCGAGAAAGGTATTAATTTCTTCGACACCGCGCTGGCCTACGGAAACGGCCACAGCGAGTCCCTGATCGGAAAGCTCCTGGAGGAGCGGGAGGAAGAGCTGTTGGTGGCCACCAAGATCCCTCCCTTCAACCAGCGCTGGCCGGCCCAGGGGACGCTCGAGGAAGCCTTCCCCCGCCACCACATCGTCAACAGCGTCGAGACCAGCCTCAAGAACCTGGGGCAGGACTGCCTCGACCTGGTTCAGTTGCATGTGTGGGATCCCTCCTGGGCCCGGGACCTGCGCTGGCACGAGGCCTTGTGCGACCTGCGCCAAATGGGCCGGCTGCGCTTTTTCGGCATCTCCATCAACGACCACCAGCCCCAAACGGCCAGGGAAGTGGTGGAAAGAGGCCTGGTCGACTGCGTCCAGGTCATCTACAACATCTTCGATCAGAGTCCCGCCGACGAACTCTTTCAGCTTTGCTCCGAGAAGCGGGTGGGAGTCATCGTACGGGTGCCCTTCGACGAAGGCGCCCTGACCGGCAAAGTCACGCCCGACACCCATTTTTCCCGCCGCGATTGGCGCAGCAGGTATTTTGCCGGCGAGCGCAAGGAGCAGGTCTGGGAACGGGTGCAGAAAATCGTCTCGGAGACGGGTATCGAGCTGGAGCAACTGCCCGCTCTGGCCCTGCGCTTCTGTCTTCAGCCCAAGGCTGTAGGGACGGTGATTCCCGGCATGCGCCGGGTGGAACACGTGGAGGCCAACGCGGCCGTCAGCGACCTGGGATCGCTGGAGGAAGAAACTCTGCAAATTCTCAGGAGCCAGCGCTGGGAAAAGAACTTCTACCCGTGAGCCAAAATCGGGGCCGTCCCTTGACGTAGCCCTCCAGCGATCTTAGGAGAAGGATTTCATGGATAACAAGAACATCGACGACTTGAAGAAATTCCTCGACCAGAGCGGTCTGCGCCTCGGCTTCGGCCCTCAGCAGCAAACCCAACAGGAGGAGGACGGCGAGGACGAAAGCCGGCAGCGGCGGGACCAGGCGCTGCAGTTCGACTTTCGGCCCAGCCAGATCAAAGAATACCTCGACCGCTACGTGATTCAGCAAGACGACGCCAAGAAGGTGCTGGCTACGGCGGTCTGCGACCACTACCACAACGTCCAGACCAACATGCGGACGAACGAGGACAACCGCGATTACAAGAAACAGAATATCCTGCTCATCGGACCCACCGGCGTGGGCAAGACTTATCTGGTTCAAAACATCGCCCGTCTCATCGGCGTTCCTTTCGTCAAGGCCGATGCCACCAAGTTTTCCGAAACCGGCTACGTAGGCGGCGACGTGGAGGACCTGGTGCGCGAGCTGGTGCACCAGGCCCAGGGCGACATTCAGTTGGCCGAGTACGGCATCGTCTATCTGGACGAGATCGATAAGATCGCCGGCGCCCGCAATCTGAGCGGACGCGACGTCAGCGGCCACGGCGTGCAGCGGGGCATGCTCAAGCTGATGGAGGAAACCGAGGTTCCGCTGCGCTCGCCCACCGACATCGCGGGCCAGATGCAGGCCCTGATGGAGTTTCAGACCAAGGGCAAGATGGAGAAGAAGACCATCAGCACCAAGAACATTCTCTTCATCGTCAGCGGGGCTTTCGACGGACTGCTCGAGATCATCAAAAAGCGCATCGGCAGCAAGCGCATCGGCTTCCAGGAAGGCGAACGGATCGACGAGCATCAGATCTACGGCATGGCCCGCTCGGTTGACTTCATCGAGTTCGGTTTCGAGGCCGAGTTCATCGGCCGCCTGCCGGTCTACGTCCACTGCAACCAATTGGATGCCGAGGACTTGTTCAAGATCCTCAAGTACTCCGAAGGTTCCTTGCTCAAGCAGTACAAGCGCGACTTTCTGGCCTACGGAATCGACGTCTTCTTTACCGACGAAGGCATGAAGGCCATGGCCCAGGCTGCCGTCAAGGAGCAAACCGGGGCGCGCGGCCTGATGACGGTGGGTGAAAAAACCTTCCGCGAGTACAAGTACATGCTGCCCGACAATCCCCAGGTCAAGGAATTCGTGGTGGAAGCCGACCTGGTGGAAGATCCGCAGGCGAAACTCGAAAAGCTCCTGGCCGATCCCGAGATGTACCGGGACCGGATCAACGGCTTCCAGACCGTCAAGTTCGCCGAATTCTTCAAGCAGAAATTCGGAATCGAAGTCACGGTGACGAGAGAAGCCGTCGAGCACCTCAAGATGAAGGCGTCCAAAGAAGAGGCCGACGCCGAGGACTATTTGACGCGGCTTTTCGGGGAGTACGAGCACGGCCTCAACCTGCTGCGAAACGCCGAGGCGGCCGATGCCTTCGAGATTACGCCCGAAGTCATCGATCAGCCCTCGCAGAGCCTGGACGGGTGGATTCGCCGCAGTTACAAGCGCGACTGAGCCGGCGGGCTTGAGCCTGTGACGGGGGAAGCCGGCTAGAACAGCCGGTCATAAAACCTGAGCCAGCGCCTACCTGTGCAGTCCCGTCTGAATAATAAAGATTCGCTGGCCCAGCGACTATGTTGAAATTCAAGCACAAGCTCCCTGAAGGGGAGCCATCCGTTAGCCCCATCGTTAGCCCAGCGACTGTGTTAGGAGTCAAGTCCGGGCTCGCTGAAGGCGAGCGATTCGTCAGCCCAGGGTCAGCCCCGGCGAGCGCAAGCGAGACGGCGGCGCCACCCTGGGTTCTGGACCGCCAAGGTCCGAACGCTGAAAGCGTGGAATAACGCAACAGGATGGCTCAAATTTCTGACGGGCTGCACTAGTTGTTGCGGTAGACGGCCGCGTAGACGCTGCGGAAAGGCGAGACGCAGTACTGCTCGACCAGTTCCTTGCCGGCAACCGGATGGATGGCCAGCTTCTGCATGTAGCGGTCGGCCACCACGAACTTGAGCCGCATGATATCGGCCTTGCCCTTGGGCCTTTCCACTTCGAAGGCCTCCCGCAACGAAGGACGGAACTCGAAGACCTGGTCAAAGCGGTAACGCGTCAACTCGTAAGGAGTTGGCACATCGCGGCTGCCGTAGCGGCGGTAGTGCTGGGTGAGCCTGGTCTGAAAGTCGTCGTAGTCGAAGTTGGGGACTTTGTTGTTGACGCTGACTTCGATGATGTATTCGGGCCCCTCGCCGTCTTCCTCCTGGTCGTCCTCGGGCCCTTCGACCTCTTCCTGATGGAAGCGCAAGCCGTAGGTGAAGTCGAGGTCGTCCTTGTCAAACTTGATGCGGTGTCCCTTTCCGTCGTGGAAGCGCTTGAGTTCGACTTTGCCGTCCTTGTCCCCCTCGGCATCGAGCTGTTCTTGGGTCACATAGTAATTGGAAACATTCTCGTACCACTCGTCGATGATGCGGTGGAGAATGTCATCGAAAGACGCTTGAATATCTGGATCTTCGCTCATCAATCTCCCATTCTGTCGTGCCGACTTATTGTAATCATGCGCTCGATTGTTGTAAACCGGTAACAATGGCGGTGCAGCGCGTCCCGCCGGGTTTCGAATAAAAAGGCGCCCTGAGACGTTACCCCGGCAGCACCCGCTTCAAGCACCATAGGCGGGGAAGGAGGCACGGATATGGGAACAGGAGGAGCGGCAGCGGGAGGCGCGGCGGCAGCGGCAGCGGCCATCGCCGAGGCCGTTAAGGCATCAGGAGCGGTCGTCAAGATGAAGCCGGAAGAGTTTCAGAAACTGCTCAACCGCATGGAGGAACCGCTGATCGTCATCAGCGAGGGCGGTTTCTTCAGCAAGAACTACCAGTACCTGACCAGCTACAAGGGACTGCACTTCTACACCAAGTCACCCCAGCATTTGCACCTGCCCAGCGATGCCGAGGTGATGGCGGCCCAGAAGGTATGGATGCCCAGTTAGTTGTCTGAAGGTTCCTAGAGAAGCGCCACGTCTAAGGAATCGGCGCCTTCCATCGAGTCGGACCGCGGGGAGCCGTTGGAGGCGTGGGAGCCGTCGCCGTCGGCCTCGAGGAAAGCCAGGAGGCGGCTTTCGCTGCCCCGGAAGTAGTTGTCAGCGAACTCCTCGACGGCGCACTGCAACACCTGGGAACGGCGCACGCGGGGTGTGTAGAAGTAGGCCTTGCCTCTCTTGACCCGGTTGACGCTGCCTTTGCGGGCCAGCTTGTCGAGGACCGTCATGACGGTGGTGTAGGCAACCGAGCGGGCCCGGCGAATAACCTCCAACACGTCCCCCACCGAGAGGGGGCGGCCTTCGCGCCACAGCACCTCCAGGACTTCGAATTCGGCGGGCGTGAGTCTGCTAGCGTCCTTCACCGTGCGCCAGTATACAATCCGGGTACGTCAATTCAGGCTAACCAGCCCGCCGCCCTCATCGAAGCTGTTGCAGGAAACTGGCTCCCGCCGGCGCCTCGATGGAGAAATTCTCTGCAACGGTGGCGCCGACGTCGGCCAAGGTGGCTCGCGTACCCAGGTCGGCGCCGCCTTGCAGCGAGGGGCTGTAGGCCAGAACCAGGGTGTATTCGCGGGAATGGTCGGTGGAGGCCGTGGTGGGATCGCAGCCGTGGTCGGAAGTGAGGATGAGCAGATCGTGGGGCTGGAGATTCTCCAGCAGATCGGCCAAATCGCGGTCGAAAGCCTCCAAGGCCTTGGCGTAGCCTTCTACGTTGTTGCGGTGGCCGTAGAGCATGTCGAAGTCGACCCAGTTGGCAAAGATCAGGCCCCGCGGACTCTCCCCCAAGGCGCGCAGGGTTTCGCGCGTCGTGGCGCTGTTGTTGCCGGATTTGAGTTCGCGTCCGGTGGCCTTGTAGGAGAAGACGGAAGCGATCTTGCCCACCGTCACAACCGGCACGTCAGCCTCCTCCAGGCCATCCAGCACGGTAGGCCGGAAGGGTGCGATGGCGTAGTCTTTGCGGCCCTCGGTTCGCACGAAACTGCCGGGCCGGCCTCGAAAGGGACGGGCGATCACCCGGCCCACCTCGTGCTCGCCCCTGAGCTGGGCGCGGGCGATTTCACAGATGCGGTAAAGCTCGTCGGTGGAAATCACGTCTTCGTGGGCGGCGATCTGAAAGACGCTGTCGGCCGAGGTGTAGACGATGGGGCGTCCCGTCTCCAGGTGACGGGCTCCCAGTTCGGCGATGATCTCGGTGCCGCTGGCCGCCTTATTTCCCAGGACCTTGCGTCCGATGGCTTGTTGGAAAGGCTCGATCACTTCAGCCGGAAACCCGCTTTCGAGATAGGTGGGAAAGGGCTTCTCCAGGATCAGCCCCATCATCTCCCAGTGGCCCGAGGTGGTGTCTTTGCCGCGGGAGGCCAGGGCGGCTTTGCCATAGCAGGCGCTGGGAGAATCGGCGGGCGCCACGTCCTGCAGCGGACGGATATTGCCGATGCCCATTCGGGCCAGCCGGGGGATGCGCAGAGGACGCCACTCGGCCACGTGGCCCAAAGTGTCGCTGCCGGCGTCCCCGAACTCTGCGGCGTCGGGCAGAGCGCCCACTCCGACGCTGTCCAGCACGCCGATGATGATGCGTCGGAAGGACCTGCTCATAGCTCAAAAACCGTCGCGATCATATCATCTTCATTTGAGTGGACCGGCTGCCCTGCACGCGGTGCAGCTTCATCAGGCTGGTGTGGCCCTTCTCGATGATGGGGGCCCCGGTGAGGATGATGAGGTTGTCGCCCTTGACCAGGAAGCCGCGCTCCAGCAGGGTTCTTTCCAGCATGTTGATGAGCTCGTCCACGTTGGCGATGGTGCGCATCTGCACCGGCTGGACGCCCCAGAACAGACACATCCTGCGCATGATGCGCTTGTCGGGAGAGAGTCCCAGAATGGCCGTGCGGGGACGGTACTTGGCGATGGTGCTGGCCGTCGATCCGGTCTGGGTGAAGGCGCAGATGGCCCGCGTCCGGATGGACTGAGAAGCGTAGTATGCCGCTTCGCAGATGGCGTCGGGAAAGGACAAGTGGAGTCCCGAGTGCTGGCGGGTCTTGATCTCGCTGATGGTGGACTCGGCGGCCGTGATGATCTTGTCCATCATGCGCACCGATTCCACCGGATAGGAGCCGGTGGCCGTTTCGGCCGAGAGCATGACGGCGTCGGTGCCGTCGAAGACGGCGTTGGCCACGTCGGACGCTTCAGCCCGCGTGGGACGCGGATTCTTGATCATCGATTCCAGCATCTGGGTGGCGGTGATGACCGGCTTGCCCTTCTTGTTGGCGGCCTGGATGATGCGCTTCTGCAGGATGGGGACCTGCTCCGGGGGCATTTCCACACCCAGGTCCCCGCGCGCCACCATGACGCCGTCGCAGGCGTCCAGGATCGACTCCAGGTTGTCGATGGCGCGAGGCTTCTCCAGCTTGGCGATCACCGGAATGTCGGCGCGGGCCTCGTCCAACCGCGACTTGAGGACGATGATGTCCTCGACCCTGCGCACGAAGGAAAGGGCGATGTAGTCGACCTCGTTCTTGATTCCGAAGCGCACGTCCTCGATGTCTTTGTCGGTCAGCGAAGGCGCCGAAAGGTTGGCGCCCGGAGCGTTGATGCCCTGGTTCTCGGCCAGCGTGCCGCCGGTGATCACCTCGGTCTCGATTTCTTCTTCGGTGGTGGAGAGCACCTCCAGCTCGATCAGTCCGTCCGAGAGCAGCACCCGGTCCCCCGGTTTGACGTCGTAGGGAAGGGCCTGGTAACCGGTGGAAACCCGCTTCTTGTCGCCCATTACCGGCTTGGTGGTGATGGTGAAGCGGTCGCCGGTCTCGAGTTCTACCGGCTTGCCCTCCTGCAGCGCTCCGGTGCGGATCTTGACGCCTTGCAGGTCCTGCAAGATAGCCACCGGACGTTCCAGTTCCTCTGAAATCTTGCGCAGGGTGCGGATGGTTTCGCGATGGTCCTCAAGTTCTCCGTGAGAGAAGTTGAGGCGCGCCACGTCCATGCCGGCCTCCATCATTTTGCGCAGCATTTCGGGGGAACGCGTGGCCGGACCAATGGTGGCCACGATCTTGGCTCGTCTTCGCATCGATGATCCTTTGCGATATCATGACCGGACCGCAAAGCCCGGAGGGTCAAAAAAGAGAGGCCATTATACTGGATTCGCTTTCAGGAGTCGTTTAGATGCCGTCACGTGAAGAAGCCTGGCAACTGCTTACCGAATACACCCAGAACCCCAGCCTCATCAAGCACGCTTTGGCGGTGGAAGCCGGCATGCGGGCCTATGCCCGCAAGTTCGGGGAAGATGAGGAAAAATGGGGGATCGTGGGCTTGCTGCACGACTTCGACTATGAGCAGAATCCCAGTCTGGAGGACCATCCCTTCGTGGGATGCCGCATCCTTCAGGAAAAAGGCTATCCCGAAGACATCGTCCACGCCATACTCTCCCACGGCAACCACACCGGGGTGCCCCGCAAGAGCAAGATGGACAAGACCCTGTTCGCAGTGGACGAGCTGAGCGGACTGATCACGGCGGTGGCCCTGGTGCGGCCCAGCAAGAAGATCGCCGACGTCAAGGTCAAGTCGGTCAAGAAGAAGATCAAGGACAAGGCCTTCGCCCGCTCGGTCAGCCGGGACGACATCCGCCAGGGAGTCGAAGAGCTGGGCGTCGATATGGGCGAGCACATCGCTTTCCTGGTCGAGGCCATGAGCGGCATCGCCGAGGACCTCGAGCTGGACGGCTCGCAGGCCCGCTGAAACGACCGGGCCCCTCAGGACGCGACCGACGACAAGCCTAAGTTTGAAGCGAGAGGACCAAGAACAGCAATGGCAAAAGGCAAAGAGACCATCGACGCGCTTCTGCAAGAAGACCGCACCTTCGATCCGCCCGCGGATTTCGCATCCCAGGCCCATTGGAGCGACCCCGAGATCTACCGCAAGGCTGAGGACGATCCCCTCGGCTTCTGGAGCGAGATGGCCGAGGCGCTGGACTGGTTCCAGCCCTGGGACGAGGTGCTTGAATGGGACTGCCCTCATGCCAAGTGGTTCGTGGGAGGCAAGCTCAACGTCAGCTACAACTGCCTCGACCGCCATCTTCAGACCTGGCGCAAGAACAAGGCCGCTCTCGTTTGGGAAGGCGAACCGGGCGATCAGCGCGTCCTCACCTACCAGGACCTGCACCGCGAGGTCAACCGCTGCGCCGCCGCCCTGCACCGTCTGGGGATCGAAGAAGGCGACCGGGTGGCCATCTACATGGGAATGGTCCCCGAACTGGCCGTGGCCATGCTGGCCTGCGCCCGCATCGGAGCCCCCCATACGGTGGTCTTCGGAGGCTTCAGCCCCGAGTCGCTGCGCGACCGCATCAATGACTGCCAGGCCAAGCTGCTGATCACCGCCGACGGATCCTGGAGGCGCGGAAGCGTGGTTCCCCTCAAACAGAACGCCGACGAGGCCGTGCGCGGATGTCCCAGCATCGAGAACCTGCTGGTGGTCAACCGCACCACCGACCCCACCCGCGTCAACATGAAGGACGGACGCGACCACTGGTGGCACCGCGAAATGCGGCGCAGCGGCGACGCTTACGTCGAACCCGCCCACCTCGACTCCGAGCATCCCCTCTACATCCTCTACACCTCGGGAACCACCGGCAAACCCAAGGGACTGCTTCACACCACCGGAGGCTATCTGACCGGCGCCACCGCCACCTGCAAGTACGTCTTCGACCTGAAGGAAGAAGACACCTACTGGTGCACCGCCGACATCGGCTGGGTCACCGGCCACAGCTACATCGTCTACGGACCCCTGGCCAACGGCGCCACCACGGTCATGTACGAAGGCGGACCCGACTATCCCGAGAAAGACCGCTTCTGGGAGCTGGTGGCCAAGTACCGCATCAACATCCTCTACACCGCCCCCACCGCCATCCGCGCCTTCATGCGCTGGGGAGAGGAACACCCCCAACGCCACGACCTCTCCTCCCTGCGCCTGCTGGGCACCGTGGGCGAGCCCATCAATCCCGAGGCCTGGATCTGGTACCGGCGCCACATCGGTGGCGACCGTACGCCCATCGTCGATACCTGGTGGCAAACCGAAACCGGCGCCATGATGATCACTCCCCTGCCCGGCATCACCCGCACCAAGCCGGGATCGGCCACCCGGCCCTTTCCCGGAATCGAAGCCGACATTCTCGACGG
Source organism: Acidobacteriota bacterium (assembly GCA_035471785.1). Classification (NCBI taxonomy): domain Bacteria; kingdom Pseudomonadati; phylum Acidobacteriota; species Acidobacteriota bacterium. The sequence continues at coordinate 6,361 of DATIPQ010000095.1, read as the reverse complement.
AGAGGGGAAACGCGTCGAAGTGGGCGGAGGCTATCTGGTGCTGCGCAATCCCTGGCCGTCCATGGCGCGCACCATCTGGGGCGACGACCAGCGCTGGCAGGAAACCTACTGGAGCCGCTACCCGGGCCTCTATTTCACGGGGGACGGAGCCAAGCGCGACGAGGACGGTTACTTCTGGATACTGGGCCGCGTGGACGACGTCCTCAACGTCTCGGGACACCGCATCGGCACCATGGAGGTGGAAAGCGCCCTGGTCAGCCACGATGACGTGGCCGAAGCTGCCGTCATCGGCGCCTCCCACGACATCAAGGGCCAGAGCATCGCCGCCTTCGTCACGCTGCGCGGAGACATACAGGGAGACCCGGAAAAGAAGGAGGCGTTGCGCCGCCACGTGGCCATCAAGATCGGGCCCATCGCCAAGCCCGACCAGATCCACTTCACCCACGAACTGCCCAAGACGCGAAGCGGCAAGATCATGCGCCGCCTGCTGCGCGACATCGCTGAAGGACGGGTGGCCAGCGACACCACCACCCTGGCCGACCCCTCCGTGCTGGAGGCCATCAAGCAAAGGTACGAAGAAGAGTAGCGCCCTTGGTCGCAAAGCTATGGAGGGCCTTCGGCTCGTGGTAAGATGCCCGCCGAAATGGCCAAGACCAACTCATTCGACGTTCTCTCGCAAGTCAACGTCCACGAAGTCCGCAACGCAGTACAGCAGGCCCTCAAGGAAATCGGACAACGCTTCGACTTCAAGGGAAGCAAGAGCGATATCAAGCTGGAAGAGCAAGATCACCTGATCCTGATCAGCGACGACGAGTTCAAGATGACCCAGTTGATCGACGTGCTGGAAAAGAAGCTGATCAAGCGCAAGGTGCCCCTCAAGGCCCTCAGCTTCCAGAAAGTGGAACCCGCCGCCGGAGGGACGGTGCGCCAGCGTGTCGACATCCAGCAGGGCATCCCCGCCGAGAAGTGCAAGGAAGTGGTCAAGTTCATCAAGGGGACCAAGCTCAAGGTGCAGTCCTCGATCCAGGGCGACACCGTGAGGGTTTCGGGACGTGACCGCGATACCCTGCAGGAGGTCATCGCGCTACTGAAAGAGAAAGACTTCGGTGTCCATATGACCTTCGGCAACTATCGATAGCGAGCAGCCTCATACCGCCGAGAGCAATTAGGCCTTCAGCGCGGTCGCTGAAACTTGATTCGTGTGTGAACTTGTTGGCCACCTAGTGGCCCTAGCCCGCCGACAGATGGTAGCCGCCAACAGGAGTCCAGTGCCGTGAGCGCCTCTATTCAGTCGAAAAAGATCCGCCTGGTCGAACTGCTTCGCCAGAAAAGCCTGAAGATCGGCAAGTTCACCCTGACCTCGGGGATGACCAGCCACTACTACTTCGATTCCAAGCCCACCACGCTGCATCCGGAGGGCGCCTTCCTGACCGCCGAACTGCTGCTCTGGACGCTGCGCGAGAAGGGAATCAAAGCGGCCGCTATCGGCGGGCTGACGCTGGGCGCCGACCCCATCGTTTCAGCGGTGGCGGCCGTCAGCCACGCCCTGCGCCAGCAGTACGATCCCCTGCCGGCCTTCATCGTGCGCAAGGAAGCCAAAGGACACGGCACCCAGCGCTTCATCGAAGGATACAGAGGCAAGGAAGGCGATCCGGTGGTGATCGTGGACGACGTCTGCACCACCGGAGGATCGACGCTCCAGGCCATCGAAAAGGCCGAAGAGGCCGGTTACCGAGTCGTGGCAGTAGTGGCTCTGGTGGACCGCCAGCAAGGCGGCGCCGAGCGGCTTTCCAACTATCCCTTCTTCCCCCTGCTGACGGCTCAGGAACTCCTCGACGGCCCCGCCATCCAACAACAGCTTAAAGCCCTCCAGGATTGAGACGAAGCGCGAATCTCGATATGCGTAGTTCTAATGTTCGAAGGTGGGATCAGGCCAAGGCCTTGGCAGGCGCCGGACGCCGGAAGCGGTGTCCCAGGTCGATGAGGCGCCGTTCCAAATCCTGCTGCAGCCCATCCGAGAGCTTCTCTCCCCGGCGAGTCAGGTAGAACTGGTCGTGCACGTCGCGCCCCTCGATTTTGACGTAGGCCATGTCGATGTCGACCCCCGCCTCCGAAATCGTACGCCCCACCAGGTAAAGGTGGCCGAAATGGTCGGGGAAGTCGATGGAAAGGCAGGTGGCGCTGGGATGCGACCCATCGTCCAGGCAGATACGGAGAGGACGGTCCTCGTCGATCTGTACCTGATCGATGCGCTCCTGGAAGCGTTCGCTGAGACTCACCTCGCCCTCCACCACGCTCTCCAAAAAGGCCTGGAACTCCTGCACCTTCTTATTGCTGGCGAAGACGGTCTCGCGGTCGATGAACTGAAAGGTGTCGAGCACGACCGAGTTGGCGTTGGCGAAGGCTTCGGCCGAGGAAATATTGGCCCCGAAACAGCTTAGAGAACCGGCTACGTTGCTGAAGAGGCAAGAGCGGTCACGGGTGATTACCGACAGCTTCCAGCGTCCGGCCTCGCGGTTGAGCGAAGAGATCAGCGGCCGCGCGCCGCGGCTCTGCATGAGCAGGTAATGCTTGACGATGTCGACGCGAGGGGTGTTGACCAGGTAGCGCCGCGGGAATCCCATCACGAACTCTACGAAACGGTTCGGTTCCAGGGCCATGGGAAGCTCGTCGAGCATAGCCCGGGCTTCCTGGGCATCGGTGATGGGCAAATAGAGCGGATCGACCATGTCGTTTTCTATTCTGCGTCCAATCCGGCTCATCCGTCAAGGAGTTGCTGGGGACATCGGAGATTGAATGCCATAGTGCCCGCATCCGCCCCGCAAGTTGACGCCAAAGCGCCCAAAAAGCTATTTTTGGCCGATGGACAAGCCGGCTCCGATCGACTTCCAAGAACACCATTTGGACAACGGATTGAAGGTCATCCTGGCGCCCCGAACCCGAATCCCGCTGGTGCACGTTACGGTCCACTACAAGGTGGGATCAAGCTACGAATCTCCTGGATTCTCGGGCTTTGCCCACCTCTTCGAGCACATGATGTTCCAGGGCTCGGAGAACGTGACCAAGAACGAGCACGGACGCCTCATCGACGAGGTCGGCGGTCACTGGAACGCCTCCACCAACAAGGACCGCACCAACTACTACGCGACGCTTCCTTCTCATCACCTGCGCCTGGGGCTGTGGTTGGAAGCTGAGCGCATGCGCTCTCTCAAGGTGACCCCTGAGAGCTTCGAAAACCAGCGCAGCACCGTCATCGAAGAGAAGAAGCAGAATTACGACAACCGCCCCTACGGAGAAGCCTTCCTGACCTTCGACCGGCTGGCCTACCAGAGCTGGGCCTACGCCCACCCCGTCATCGGAGACGAGGAGGACTTGCGCAAGGCCCGCGTAGAGGACGCCCAGGCCTTCCACCGTCGCCATTACGGGCCCGACAACGCCATCCTGGTCATCAGCGGCGACTTCGATCCCGCGGAGGCCATGACGGCGGTCGAGGATTATTTCGGCGTCATCACCCATCAGACCGACAGCCGGCCTCCTGAGATTGAGGAGCCGGCCCAGCAGGAAGCCAAGCTCAAGGTCATCGAGGATCCTCTGGCCACCCTGCCGGCCGTCTACATGGGATTTCACATGCCCGAAATGGGGTCAGACGACTTCTACGCCCTGTCGATGCTGGCCATCATCCTGACCCAGGGCAACTCTTCGCGCCTCTACAACCAGTTCATCTACCGGCGCAATTGGATGACCAGCCTGTCGGGCGGACCCAACAACTATCGGGGGCCCGAGCTCTTCAACCTCTTCTATCTGATTCACCGTCAGGTGGCGGTGGACGAGGTCGTTGAAGCAGTCATGGAAGAGCTGGCGCGCACCGGCGAGCAGGAAGTCAGTCAAGAAGAACTCGAGAAGGCTCGTAACCTCTACGCTTACCGTTTCGTCTCCGGCTGCGCCAAGGTCTCCACCATCGGCGAACGCCTGGCCCGCTACGCCGTCTACTTCGGCGACCCGGCCCGTTTCAACGACGACCTGCGCCGCTATGAGGAAGTCACTCCGCGGCGCATGATGGAGGCTGCCGCACGAACTTTTCGTCCTCAGAACAGCACCATCCTCAAGATTTTGCCCAAAGCGGGCTCGACGCCGTCCTAGCGACTATCGATTCTGCCCAAGTCAACCATGATTAAAACGCCACCTCCCCCGGGTCCTATTCGCAACGTTTCCTTTCCCGAGGTTCCCAAGGACAGCCTCGACAACGGACTGCGGGTGCTGACCGTAAAGAACCGCGGCATCCCCAAAATCTGGCTGCGCCTGGCCATTTCTTCGGGCGGAAAAGTGGACGCTCCCTTCGAGCGGCTGGCCCTGGCGCCGTTGACTCTGGAGATGGTCGAGCATGGGACGCGCAGCCGCAGCGCCCAGCAGTTGGCGCGCGAGCAGGACCGATGGGCCATCCACTACAAGGCCGATGCCCGCCTGGAGTACTCGCTGCTGCAAATGGACTTTCTGAAGAGCGCTGTCGAGCCTGCTTTGGATCAGCTTTCAGAGATGCTGATGGCTCCCGCCTTCGACGAGGGCGAGATCGAGCGCGTGCGGGCCCGCTGGCATAGCCTCCTCTCGGCCCAACGCTCCATGCCCCGCTATCTGGCCGACGACCAAATGCACAACGCTCTCTTCCCCGACCATCCCTACTGCAAGAAGTGCCTGCGTCCCGAGCACCTCAAAGGCCTCGGATCCCATGAGCTGACCCGCTTTCACGCCCGTCACTACGGACCTTCCCGGGCCACCTTGCTGCTGGCCGGCGACATCGACCAGGAGGAGGGCCTGGAGTTGGCCCGCAGGTACTTCGGGCAATGGAAGGCGGAGCCGGTTGCCAGCCCCGATTTCCCCGATCTGGGAGAACCCTCCCAAGGAAGAGTCAGCCTCATTCACCGTCCTCATTCGACCCAGACCCGGCTGCTCATCGGAGGACGCACTTTCGCCCGCAACCATCCCCACACGCGGGTGCTGCGCATGGTTTCCCAGGTGCTGGGAGGAGGGGCCAGCGCGCGTCTCTTCCTCAACCTGCGCGAGGCCAAGGGCTACACCTACGGCATTTACTCCGAAATGAACGGCTTCAAGCGCGATGGACTGCTCACCATGGGCGCCGACATCCGCTCCGACGCCCTTATCGAATCCATCGAGGAGATCTTCGCCGAGTGCAGACGCATGGCCCGGGAACCGGTGGGGCAGGAAGAACTGCAGCGGGCCCGGGCCGAAGTGATCGGCGCCTTCATCGCTCAACTGGAAGCCCCGGCCACCATCGCCATGCTGGAGCTGCTGCGCGATTTCTATGGCCTGCCTGAGGATCACTTCGAGCGCTACATTCCCGAAGTGCAGGGGGTCAGCGCCGAGGAGATTCAAGAGGCGGCTGCGCGCTACCTCGACCCGGCGCGCTATCATATCGTGGTGGTGGCCGACCGTCGCCAAGTCGAAGAAGACCTGAAGCGGTTCGGTCCCGTCACCGTCTACGACAAGAGCGGAAATCAAATCGAGTCGTGAATCTCGACAGGCTTTATAGGAGCGGATAACCATGTCAAGCGCCCAAGACCACTACAACAAGGGAATGCAGCATTTCGTCCAGGATCAACTCGACGAGGCCATCGCGGAGCTGGAAAAGGCCTTGCAGGTCGACTCCGACCATGCCGACTCGCTGCAGGCCCTGGCCATGAGCTATTTCCACCAGAACGAGCTGGAAAAGGCCGTAAAATACGGCGAACGCTTCCGCGACCTGGAACCCGAGAACGCCATGGCCTACACCAGCCTTTCCATGTTCTACCAACGCCAGGGCCGCATCGAAGAAGCCGAAGACATGGGCGCCCTGGCCGCCAAATACACCAAGTCCGGCGGCGATGCCTAGCCCCGGCCACGATGCCCGCCTGGCAGTTGATTACCGCGACCCTTTTTAGTTAGAATGCCTAGCTCCGCAAGCCGGCGTAGCTCAACGGTAGAGCGACGCATTCGTAATGCGTAGGTTGGAGGTTCGATTCCTCTCGCCGGCTCCAGTGCTTTCAACAACTTAGAGCAATCCGCCCCTCCCCCGAAAACCCGCCTGTGTGATATCTGTGGGAAAAATGAGCCCATTAAAGGGCCTCCTTGCTCTCTTTCTTGGGTGTCTCGAACGACAACTGCTCTACTGCTTTCTTGGTGTGCTGATCGCTCAGGTGGGCATAGCGAAGGGTCATCGCCATGGTCTTGTGGCGCATCAGTTTCTTGATGGTCAGCAGGTCCACCCCGCTCATGGCCAAGTGACTGGCGAAGGTATGCCGAGTATCGTGAAACCGGCAGTGATCGATCTTCGACGCTTCCAGGGCCTGCTTGAAGTGGTATTTGAAGT
>DATIPQ010000094.1 GCA_035471785.1 Acidobacteriota bacterium | reverse complement strand
CACGGACGTGACGGGCAACGTGACGTTGCCGGAGGGGACGGAGATGGTGATGCCGGGCGACAACGTGTCGATCTCGGCCGAGCTGATTACGCCCATCGCCATGGAGAAGGGCCTGCGCTTTGCCATCCGCGAGGGCGGACGAACGGTAGGCGCGGGAACCATTACTGAAATCATCGACTAGGTTAGAGAGATGCTCAACGAGAAAATCCGCATACGGCTCAAGGCTTACGATCACCGGGTCCTGGACTCTTCCACCAGCGAGATCGTCAACATCGCCAAACGCACCGGCGCCCAGGTCTCGGGACCCATCCCGCTTCCCACCAAGATCAGCCGCTACACCGTGCTGCGCTCGCCTCACGTCGACAAGAAGTCGCGCGAGCAGTTCGAGATCCGCACCCACAAGCGGCTGGTGGACATTCTGGAGCCCACCCCGCAGACGGTGGACGACCTGATGAAGCTGGATCTGCCGGCGGCCATCGACGTTGAGATCAAGGCATTCGGGACGGAGAAGGAATAAACCATGGTCAACGGAATGATTGGCAAAAAACTGGGTATGACCCAGGTCTTCGACGACCAGGGCCGGGCCCTGCCGGTGACGGTGATTCAGGTGGGGCCCTGCGTGGTCGTGCAGAAGAAGACCAAGGACAAGGAAGGCTACGAAGCCGCCCAGTTGGGACTGGTGGAAGCGGGCCGCAAGGCGCCCGACTCCAACCTGCCCGAAGAAGGCCACTTCAAGCGGGCCGGAGTTCCCCCCACCCGCATCCTCAAGGAATTCCGCGAGGTGAGGGGATCGGAGCCGGTCAAGGTGGGCGACACCATCGTGGCCGACGACGTCTTCGACGCCAACGAGTTCGTGGACGTGGCGGGACGCACCATCGGACGCGGCTTTCAGGGCGTGATCAAGCGTCACGGCTTCCACGGCGGACGGGCCACCCACGGTTCCATGTTCCACCGCGCTCCAGGTTCCATCGGAGCCAGCGCCCATCCCTCCCGGGTCTATCCCGGCATGAAGGGGCCGGGCCACATGGGGGCGCGCAACCGCAAGATCCGGCGCCTGCGCGTGATTAAAGTCGATTCCGAAAACAACCTGCTGCTGGTCAAGGGCGCCGTCCCGGGCAGCAAGGGCGGATACCTGTTCGTCAACCGCTCTAAATAGGACTGAGGACAATGGCTCAAGTCGAGGTCAAGAATCTGAAGAACAAGGTGGTGGAGAAGCTCGATCTGGATCCGGCCGTCTTCCAATACCAGGCCAGCGACACGCTGGTTTGGGAGGCGGTGCAGGCCTACATGGCCGCCCAGCGCAAGGGCACCCACTCCACCAAGACGCGCGGACGGGTGCGCGGCAGCGGCCGCAAGCTGTGGCGTCAGAAAGGCACCGGACGGGCCCGCGTGGGCTCCATCCGTACGCCCCTTTGGCGCAGCGGCGGAACCGTCCACGGACCCACGCCGCGCAGCTACGCCCAGGCCTTTCCCAAGAAGAAGCGCCGGGGCGCCGTCAAGCGCGTGCTCAGCGACAAGCTGGAGTCGGGACGCCTGGTCGTCATCGACGACTTGGCCCTCGATTCCCCCCGCACCAAGGACTTCCTGCAAGCGCTCAAGGCCCTGGATCTGGGCAACAAGGTGCTGGTGGTGGATGAGCGCGACAACCGCAATCTCTACCTGGGCAGCCGCAACCTGCCCCAAGTCAAGATGGTCACCACGCTGGGCGTCAACGTCTACGACCTGCTCGATCACGAAACGCTGCTCATCAGCAAGCGCTCGCTGCTGGCCTTGCAGGACTTGCTGCTGGGCAAGCGCACCGAGGCCGCGGCTGAGACGGCAGAGGAAGGGGAATCTCAATGAGCGTCTACGACATTCTGCGCTACCCCCACATCACCGAAAAGAGCACCCTGCTGAGGGAAAAGGTAGGCGAACGCATGCTGGCCTTCCAGGTGCGCCGGGACGCCAACAAGCACCAGATCAAGGTGGCTGTGGAAACCGCTTTCGACGTCGAGGTCGAGAAGGTCCGCACCGCCAACTTCCGGGGCAAGATCCGCCGTCAAGGGCGCTTCTCAGGCCGCCGTCCGGCCTGGAAGAAGGCCTATGTGACGCTCAAGCCCGGACAGAAGACCATTGAATTTTTTGAAACCGCGTAGGACGTAACTCATGGCAATTCGCAAGTACAATCCGACCTCGCCCGGAACGCGTCACCGCACCACTCAGCGCCGCGAGGAGCTCACGGCCGAGAAGCCGCTCAAGGCGCTCACCAAGGGTAAAAAGCGCATCAGCGGACGCGACGGAAAGGGCCAGATCGCCGTGCGCCGGCGCGGCGGGGGACACAAGCGCAAGTACCGCAGCATCGATTTCAAGCGGCAGAAGGACGGGATCCCGGCCACCGTGGCCTCCATCGAGTACGATCCCAACCGCAGCGCCCGCATCGCCCTGCTCCATTACGCCGACGGCGAAAAGCGCTACATCCTGGCTCCCAACGGGCTGCAGGCCGGCGACAAGGTGGAATCGGGGCCCTCGGCCGACATCGTGCCGGGCAACAACCTGCCCCTGCTCAACATTCCGCTGGGCGCCACCATCCACAACATCGAGCTCTCCCAAGGACGGGGAGGGCAGTTGGTGCGCAGCGCCGGGGCGGCCGCTCAGTTGGTGGCCAAGGAAGGATCCTACGCCCAGGTGAGGCTGCCCTCCGGCGAGGTGCGGCGCATCCACATCCACTGCCGGGCCACGCTGGGCCAGGTGGGCAACCTGAACCATGAAAACGTCTCCTTGGGCAAGGCCGGGGCCAAGCGCTGGAAAGGGCGCCGTCCCAAGGTCCGCGGAGTGGCCATGAATCCCGTCGATCACCCCATGGGCGGCGGCGAGGGCCGCACCTCGGGCGGACGCCACCCCTGCTCGCCCTGGGGCTGGCAGACCAAGGGCAAGAAGACGCGCCGCAACAAGCGCACCGACAAGTTCATCGTGCGCCGGCGCAAGAAGAAGTAGAAGAAGCCGTCACTAGGAGAAACGATGCCCAGAAGCGTCAAGAAAGGGCCCTTCATCGACGAGCACTTGATGAAGAAGGTCCAGCATTACAACGAGACCAACGACAAGAGCGTGATCAAGACCTGGTCGCGCCGGTCGACCATTTTCCCCGACATGGTGGGGCACACCATCGCCGTCCACAACGGCAAAAAGTTCATCCCCATCTACATCACGGAAAACATGGTGGGCCACAAGCTGGGCGAGTTCGCGCCCACCCGCACCTACAAGGGGCACGCCACCAGGTCTGAGAAGGGCGCCCGCGTCAGATAGGGCCGAAGAGGATAACGAGCTATGGAAGCCAGAGCGACCGGCAAGTACATCAAGGGCGCGCCCCAGAAGGCGCGGCTGGTGATCGACGTCATCCGCGGCAAGAGCGTTCCCGAAGCGCTCGCTTACCTGCGTTTCTCCAAGAAACGGGCCGCAGTCCCGATCGCCAAGGTTCTCAATTCGGCGGTGGCCAACGCCACCAGCCAGTCGGCCCATGTCGATGAAGAAGAGCTCTTCGTGAAAGAAGCCTCGGTCGACATCGGGCCCACCAAGTGGCGCCGCCGGCTGCGCCCGGCTCCCATGGGGCGGGCCCATCGCCAAATGCGCCGGCAGTCGCACATTACGATCTGCGTTTCCAACGGCAAAAGCGAGGAGGAGTAGTTTTGGGTCAAAAGGTTCATCCCTACGGATTTCGTCTCGGATACAACCGCACCTGGAAGTCGCGCTGGTTCGCGACCAAGGACTACGGACGGTTGCTGCACGAGGACCTGCGCATCAAGAAGCAGTTGAAAGAACGCTTCATGCACGCGGGAGTCTCGCGCATCGAGATCGAGAGGGCTTCCAACAAGCTCACCATCTACATCTTCACCTCGCGGCCCGGCATCATCATCGGGCGCAAGGGGACCGAGATCGACAAGCTTCGCGCCGACTTGCAGAAAGAGACCGGACGCGAGGTCTTCATCAGCATCCAGGAGGTGCAGAAGCCCGAGCTGGACTCCCAGTTGGTGGCCGAGTCGATCGCTCAGCAGTTGGTCAAGCGCATCGCCTTCCGGCGGGCCATGAGGCGGGCCGTCGATACCACCATGCGCTTCGGCGGCAAAGGCATCAAGGTGCGCTGCGGCGGACGCCTCAATGGGGCTGAGATCGCCCGCGCCGAGTGGTACCTGCAGGGCCAGTTGCCCCTGCACACCCTGCGGGCCGACGTCGATTACGGATTCGCCCAGGCCTTCACCACCTACGGGGTGATCGGCGTCAAGGTGTGGATCTACAAAGGCGATATTTATGAACCCGAGCAGACGCTGGAACGCCGGCGTCCTCAGCGCGGAGGCGGCAACTAGAAAGCAAGCGG
>DATIPQ010000093.1 GCA_035471785.1 Acidobacteriota bacterium | reverse complement strand
CCGCCGTAAATGGTCCCGAGAAGAGAGAAGAGAGCATCGTTCTGTGAGACAGCCAGCAATTGCCCGTCGCAGAAGGCCCAGCCGCGGGGCGCGAAATTGCCCGCGAACATGCGGATTTCTCCAACAAATGGTTCTGACATGGAAAGACCTCCTAGTTGCGAGAAGGAAAAAGCCCTTGAAGCGCAATGCAGAAATTGACAGTCAAGTAGGGCTGCATGTTCTCGTGAGCTTGTCCGCCTCCGACGTTGAGGACGCTTTGAGTGGACATGTTGCCGAGGTTGCCGGCGGCCCGGTAAGCCTCGGGCGTTGTGCTGCGGGCCAAGACGTGGTTAGTCGGCGGACCCGAGTCGGCATCGCTGGAAGAGGCCTTCACGATATGGTTGTGCTGTGGCATTTCGTTGGCGGCCAGGGTGTGGGTCTCTTCGCCGGACTTCTGCCCTTCGCGGTGGTCGCCCCCCCCGTTGCTGCTCCCCACATGTATGGGTGTGCGTCCCCGCAGATCGGGAAGCGCAAACGAGGTCCGTCCGTCGCCACCATAGGTGGTGCCCAGCAGCGAGTAAAGAGACTGGTTTTGATTAATGGGCAGAATCTGGCCGTCGCAAAAGGCCCACCCCCGCGGGGCGAAGTTGAATCCGACCATCCTGACTTCGGCTAAAAAGGGTTCTGACACGCTGACTCCTTTCAAGTTCTAGTTTGACTAGAGGGTGTCCGATTAGGGGGGGGTATCACATGTTCCCGGCGCAACCAGGACCAGCGGGTCGGTGAATGCGTCGGTAATCGTGTTGTTTGCAAGCAAATGAGCTTCACCGTCAGCGCAGGGACTGCCGCCGCAATCCGTGGCTCCACTTTCCAGACGCACCGTTCCCGACGCGGTCGTAAAGTCCTCAATGGCAATGTCTTCACGCGTACCGGAAGCCACCCCGGTATTGCCGCGGACGTTGAGGCAGCTGTTGGTATCGCGATCACCCAGGAATGCGATGGCCTCATTGTTGGGATTGGCAGCCGTTCCGCTGACCGTCAGGTCGTTGTTGGTAATGGTCAGATCGACGTCAGCCGCATCGCCCACCGCATCCCCGGTAATGATGTCGATGGCCTGACGGGCGGTCGTGTTGGCGATATTGGCGTCAATCAACATTCTCAATAAACCGTCACCGCGGACGTCGATGCCGACAGCGCCGCCGCTGTTGGTAAAGGTATTGTTCCTGATTTTGCCGTTGGTGATCGAAGAAGTCGTCGAGGTCGACCCCAGGGCCACGTTGATGGCTTCTTCTCCGATGTTGGGGGAGAAGTTGGTAAAGGTGTTGGCGTCGCCTGGACCTCCGATATCGAAGGTCAGGTCAGCATTGGTGAAAGCGCTCAAAACGATGGCGCGGGCGGCCACGCTGCCCCCTGGAGAAGCCTCCAGAGAGGACGTAAAGGTGCTGTCGATGACCGTCAGCGAGGCACTGGAACTGCCAATGGCGCTGATCTGGATCCCGTCGCTCTGATTGTCGTCAAAACGGCTGTTGGAGACGCTTACAGTCGCCTGAGCCGTTCCCTGAGTCTCCAGCAACAGGCCGTCCGCGCCCAGAGCGGCGCTGTTGTCGGCAATTTCGCTGCCCGAGATGGTCAACAGCGTCAGGACGCCGGTGTTGTTGACGATCTCGATGTTGTGTTCAGCCGAACCGCTGATGAGACTGTTGGAGATCGTCGCCGTACCCAGGAGATTGGCGTCAAAGCGCAGCCCGCCTTCATTGACGGCATCACCGTTCATGGTGATGTCGCAGTCGTTGAGCGTGAAGCCGGTCACGCTGGTGCCGCTGATGCCGTTGGCTCCGCTGCCAGTGACACGCAGGTTCGAGAAGGACGGGGCTGAAGTGCTGTTGAGGACAATCGAGTTTCCGGTCGTGTTCTGAATGATGCCGCCGTCACAGTCCTTGGCCATGGCCGTATTGCCGCAGGGTCCGTCCACGCCGGTAATGATGAAACTGCCCATGGTGCCGGTCGTGTTGAGGTTGATGGCGGTGGTTCCGCCATTGACGAAGACCGACCGGAAGGTCACATCGCCGGCCCCGATGGTAGTGTTGGCGATATTGACGGCCTGCCCCGTAATAGGCGTTCCGGCAGAGCCGATGGTGTTGACGCCGGTGGCGTTGACCGTCCCGCCCCCGGTGGCCGTAAAGGCGGTATTCGCGCCCGTGTCGAGATTCATGCCGCCCTGGAAGTTGATCGTTCCATTCGTGTTGTTGTTGAGAAACACGCCGCTGCCGTCGTCGTTGATCAGCGCTGTGAAGGTCACTGTACTGGTGCTTCCCTGCACGTCCACCGATCGGCCCGAAGTGTTGGTGATGGTGCCGTTGTATTCGACCGTGGCACTGCTGTTGTTGACCACGAAGGCACTGGAGGTGGAGCCGGAGAGCGCCCCGCCGTTCATGTCGATGGAACCCGAAACCGTGTCGAGGTCGACCCCATGGGTGCCGCTGGTGGAGGAGACGGCGTCGAAAATGGCGTCCAAGGTGCCGTTGCTCAAATCCAGCGCCTGTCCCGTCCCCGAGATCGTCGCCTCACGGACCACCAGCGTGCCGAAGTTGCCGATGATCCCGGTGCCGGTGCCCGTGTTGCCGATGGTCAGACCGCGAACGGTATTGTTGCTGCCCAGCGTGAGGGCGTTGACGTTGGTGGTTGTGATAGTGGGATCGGTGCCCGAGAAGGTGGGCAGGGACGCGCTTCCCGGCGCCAAAGTGATGCCGGTCAGACCGGCCAGAGTCCCCGTGGAGCCGTCGCCGATCAATCGCTGGCTGGCCAGCAGGGTCAATCCTCCGGTGTAGGAGCCGTCGGCCAAAAAGATGTTGTCGCCAGGGTCATCGGCGGCATTTGTATCGAAGGCGCTGCCGCCCGCGCCAGCCAGTTCGTTGAAAGGATTACTCAGGCGTCCGTCGCAGGGGCACATGGCCGTTGCGTCCACGAACCAGATCATGTCGCTGACGGTGACGGTGACCGTGGCGGAAACGTTTCCGAAGCCATTGCCCATGCTGTAGTCGAAGGTATCGTTGCCCTCGAAGCCCGGCGGCGGGTTGTAGCTGAACTGTCCCGAGCCCAGATGGGCCACCTGGCCTCCATTGGTGCTGGCCGCGTCGATGGCGGTGAAGCTGATCAGGTCTCCGGTATCATTGCTCAAGACGCTGAATGGAATCGTCGAGGTGTCGATGCTGACGTTTCCGGTAGCGGTGCGTGAGTCGGCTACCGCAACCGGGCGGAATCCAACAGCCAGCGTGACGGTGGCCGTAGAACTGCCGGCGACGTTTTCGATCTTGTAGTCGAAGGTGAACAGGCCCGTAAAGTTGTTGTCGGGCGTGAAGTCGAAGCTGCCGTCGGCGTTGACCTGCAGAGAACCCGTTCCGAAGTTGGCGGTGCCGCCAGCGGCGTTGCTGTCCACGGTTCCGCCCGCGTCTCCGCCTCCGAAGGAAACCAACGCCGCCTCGGGAGTGCCCAGAGTGTCATTGTTCAAGAGATCGTCTGCCCCATCCGGCACGGCAAGCGGAGTGTTGAGAGCTGTGTGGTAGGTGTCGCCCGGAGAACTCGCCCCTGCCACCGTGTCATCAACCGCCGTGGGAGGCTCGGTCGCCACATTAGTGAAGGTGCAGGTGACGGTTTCGCCCGCCTCCAGGTTGATGGTTGCCACGCCGGTTCCCGGATCGCCGCTGGAAGCCGTTCCGCCGGCATCGCTGTCAGTGCAGTCAATCTCTGAAAGAAAGAATCCGGCAGGTGCCGCGGCTTCGGTGACCGTGTAGGCGCCGGGACTGACGTCGTTGAAGGTCTGAGTGTTGGAGAGCATTCCGTCAGCGTCGTCGTCGAGACTGAAGTTGGAGGGACTCAAGCCTCCCGTAGCCGTGTAGTCAAAATCCTGGGCGTCGTCGGGAACCGTGTCCTTGACGATGTTGATGGTGCCCAGCTTGGTGTTGGTGAAGGTGCAGGTGACCGTTTCCCCCGCGTCCAGATTGATGGTGGCCACGCCCGTTGCGGGATCGCCGCTGGAAGCCGTGCCGCCTCCGTCGCTGTCCACACAGTCGAGAGCTGTCAGGTCAAAGCCCGCAGTGGCCGCTTCGCTGACCGTGTAGCCGCCGGGAGCGACGTTGTTGAAGGTCTGAGTGTTGGAGAGCATTCCGTCAGCGTCGTCGTCGAGACTGAAGTTGGAGGGACTCAGGCCTCCCGTAGCCGTGTAGTCAAAGTCCTGGGGGTCGTCGGGAACCGTGTCCTTGACGATGTTGATGGTGCCCAGCTTGGTGTTGGTGAAGGTGCAGGTGACCGTTTCGCCCGCGTCCAGATTGATGGTGGCCACGCCCGTACCGGGATCGCCGCTGGAGGCCGTTCCGCCTCCGTCGCTGTCCACGCAGCTCAGCGAGGTCAGGTCGAATCCCGCAGCGGCCGCTTCGCTGACCGTGTAGCTGCCGGGCACGATATCGAGGAAAGTCTGAGTGTTGGAGAGCGTTCCGTCGGCATCGTCGTCGAGGCTGAAGTTGGAGGGACTCAGGCCTCCGGTAGCCGTGTAGTCAAAGTCCTGGGGGTCATCGGGCACCGTGTCCTTGACGATGCTGATGGTGCCGCGCTTGGTGTTGGTGAAGGTGCAGGTGACCGTTTCGCCCGCCTCCAGATTGATGGTGGCCACGCCCGTACCGGGATCGCCGCTGGAAGCCGTTCCGCCCCCGTCGCTGTCCACACAGTCGAGGGCCGTCAGATCGAATCCCGCCGCTGCCGCTTCGGTGACGGTGTAGCTGCCGGCATCCACCATAAAGCTCTGGGTGTTCGGCAAAGTTCCGTCTGCATCGTCATCGAGACTGAAATTAGAAGGAGTCAGGCCGCCGGTCGTGGAGAAGGCGAAGTCTTGCGGGTCGTCAGGAACGGTGTCTTTGACGATGTTGATCATCCCCTGGGCCGGCTCAAGGACGGTGACTGTGCTGGTGGCCGACCCCGTGCCGCCGTCGGGGTCATCGACGACGAACTCAACGAGACGGGCGGGACTCAGGGTGGCAGGCGAGGCCATATTGTCGTAGGTGACCGACGCTAAGCAGGTCTGGTAATCCGCCAGGGGCTGCATCCCTGAGATGTCAAGACTGTTGAGGCCGGGAGTCACTGTCAGGCCGACCGGACAGCCCGAAACCGCCAAAACCTCGGAGGCGCCGTCTTGGGGATTGGTAATGGTTACGGAAGCCGAGACCAGTGTGGAGTTGTCAGAATCGGTCACGGTGGCCGTCGGGTCGACGATCGATACCGGGCCGTCGCCCTCTGTGAAGGTCGCGGCGAAGTCGACTCCTGCAGCGCCTCCGTTGAGGTCAACAACAGGATCGTCGTTAACCGACACGACTGTGACCACGGTCGTGGCCGTATTGCTGACCTCGCCGGCGGCTGGTCCCATGACCTGGAAGTCGATATTGCGGGTTGTCGTGTCGGGAGTGTCGGAAAGGTTGTCGTAGGTGACGGTCCGCACGACTTGCTGGAAGTTGGCCACGCTGTCAGGCCCGGTCAGCGTCAGGACGCCGGTGGCCGGGTTATAAGCGGCTGCGATGGAAGTCCCCGTAGTGTCGGCGGCCAGCACTTCGTCAGCAGCGTCGAAAAGGGTGCGGATGGTGACCGTTGCCGATTCCAACTGGCTCATGTCGTTGTCTTCAACCGTGGCGTCGCTGTCGGCTACGGAGACAGGCCCGCCATTCTCGGTGAAGGTGGCGGCAAAGCCGGTTCCGGTGTCGGGCGGAGGACCGTTGAGGTCGATCTGGGGAGGCTGCTGGTCTTCCGTGGCGCAAAGGTTGCGGTCGCACTGAATCACCGCTTTGCGCGCGTCCAGTATGGTGATGGTCCCGTCGTTGTCCAGATCGCGCGGGTCCATGGCCATGGCCGGCTCGTTGAGGGCCATCAGGATGATCAGGATGTCGTCGCGGTCGACGTCTCCGTCGTTGTCCAGATCAGCCGACTGGGCCCAAAGGAATGGGGCCGCCAACAGCAGCGCCAGGAGCCAGGTCAAGCGGACGGCAAAAGGAGGGATGCGGCGGCTCATCGGACCTCCTCGGCGCGGCTGCGTATGCGTTGCATGAGCTTGAGGCCGGCCCCCATCAGCAAGGCCGAGAAAAGGATCAGCCCCCACTGGGAAAGGGTGGGAATCTGGGTGACGGGGGCCTCGGCCGACACATTGGCCTCTCCTCCCACTTGCTGCGACGCGAGGGGATCGCCGTTCTGGTCTCCGGCGGGTGCGTTCAGCGCCAGGCTGACGGGAAGCGTGCCCGCCGCCAGCGCTTGAAAGGTGACCGTAAAGAGCGGAATGGGATCGCCTTGCTGCTGGGTAACCAAGGTGGCCGGAACCAGCAGGGAAACCGTCGCCGCATCGACCGTGCCGGCGCCGTCGGCGCTCAAGCTGAAGGCTTCGCCCAGGCCCTCGTCTCCCAGCGAGTCCGCGAAGGAGATGGACTGAAAGGCCAGCTGCAAGGGATCGAAGCCCAACTGAAGGTCATAGGCGCCCAGCGCGGGCGTGGCGCCCGACGGCAGTCCCATGGCGACTACCTGGTAGTCTACCGTGCCGCCCACAAAACCGTTGCCGCCGTTGACCTGCAGAACAACGCCCGGAGCGGCGCCGCGAGGCTTGATCTTCTTGTCCGAACCCGGCTCTGAGGCGCTTAACGAGGCAATTGCTAATGTAAGAGCGAGAGAAAGAGATAAAGTCGTGGCTAAATTTTTCAAGGTCATCCTTCCCCACTGGGCCCGGCCCGACGGGAGCAATCCACCCTTGCTCCCTCAGGAAAGCCACAGACCGCCACGAGTGCAGTCCCTGGCCTCCGAAGTCTTCAGCGAAGCGAAACGCACCGAAGGCGCTCAGCTACACGATTTCGGCTGAACTCATCCGTTGATCGCAAATGGTAGCGCAACAAACTTCCAATCGCAAATGGAAAAAACCATCGATAGCACTCGGTTGCCAGGTCTCCGGATGCAGGATAGACAAGCTAGCTGTCATCAAATGTTGAAATTTCTCACCCCACGCACCATACTTGCCATCGATGCGGGCTCTGGCCAAAAAGAAGCGCTTGTGGACGCGACTCCTCCTGGTTGCCTTTCTCTCGGCCTGCACTCCGGCCACCCAGCCACCCTCTCAAGACGGCCACTACACCCTTTCCCGCGGCCATTTGCGGCACTTGGACGAGGTCATCGAAAAGGCCCTCGGCGAAGGGCAGGCGCGGGGAGCGGTGGTGCTGGTTTCCTGGCGGGGCCAGACCGTCTTCGAAAAAGCCTACGGTGTGCGGGCGCTGCAGCCGCAGCAAGAAGAGATGACGCGGGACACCATCTTCGACATGGCTTCCCTGACCAAGGTCATGGCCACCGCCCCGGCCGTCATGATGCTGGTGGAGGAGGGCAAAATCGCCCTTAGCGACCGTGTCAGGGATTACCTGCCCGGATTCGAGGCTCATGGCAAAGATTCCATCCGTCTCATTCACCTCCTCACCCACTACTCGGGCTTGCGGCCCGACGTCGATCTGGACGAGCCCTGGGAGGGCTACGAGACCGCCATACGGCTGGGTCTGGACGAGCGTCCGGTGGCCGAGCCGGGAGAGCGCTTCATCTACAGCGACATTAATTTCTTTCTCCTGGCTGAGATCGTGCGCCGGGTCAGCGGCTTGCCCTTCCAGGACTTCTGCCGGGAGCGGATTTTCGAGCCTCTGGGCATGACGGATACCGGTTTCAACCCGAGCGCCGACAAGCTGGCCCGCATCGCGCCCAGCGAGCCTTTTGAAGGGCAAATGCTGAGGGGAACGGTTCACGACCCCACCACCCGCCGGATGGGGGGCGTGGCCGGGCACGCCGGACTCTTCTCCACCGCCGCCGACGTAGCCCGTTTCGCCTCCATGATCCTCAACCAGGGCAGCCTGGACGGAGCCAGGGTGCTCTCGCCTTTGTCGGTACGGGCCATGACCACCGCCCAGACGCCCCCGGGCCAGCCCCACTTGCGCGGACTGGGATTCGACATCGACAGCCCTTATGCCACCGTTCGCGGCGACCTGTTTCCCAAGGGGTCCTTCGGCCATAGCGGATTCACGGGAACTTCGCTGTGGATTGATCCTTCCAGCCGGACCTTTGTTATCCTGTTGACGAGCCGCCTCCATCCCGACGGAAAAGGCAGCGTGGTTTCGCTTCGCAAGAAGGTAGCCTCTGTGGTTGCGGCTTCCTTGCGCGACTTGCCTTGACGCCTCGGAGCAAGCCTGAAAACCGGCGGCGGCATGGCCTCGGGTGACGACTTATGGCCCAAAGATGTCCCTTCTGCAAGACCCGTTTGTGGACCGATCCCTGGTTCAGCCGGGGCAGTTTTCAATGTCCCCGCTGCGGCAACGAATTCCAGCCCACAGTGCATTGGGGATATTTTCGCTTCATGGTTCTGCTGGTGGTGATCCTGGCCACGGCCATCATCGTGTTTTTGCCGCCCCGAGCGGTCTGGGTGGTGGCTTTCGTGGTCGCTCTGGGCGCCTTGCTCTGGTACTTCCCGCGCCTCATCGACCTGCGCCCCATCCCCACCGAGGTCGGTGCTCCCGAAGGCGTGCTCAAGAACGATCCCCTCAACGACGAGGACTGGGACGAGAAGCTCGACAAGCTGGCCGAACAGTCGCGCTTCCGCTACGGAATTCTGCTGGTCCTGGTGATGGCCCTGGTCCTGGTGGTCCTGGCCGGGCTGCGGGGGTGGTGGGGCTAGGGCGACCTGCGGTCGAATCTTCTGAAAGCGTGGAATAACGCGACAGGGTGGCTCAAAACTCCTGACGAACTGCAGTAGCGAGCAACCTCAGACCGCCGAGAGCAATCGAGCCTTCAGCGCGGTCGCTGAAACTTGATTCGTGTGTGAACTTGTTGGCACCCGGTGGCCCTAGCGTGTGAAGAGACGCTGCAGGTCGTCCACCACCGGATGGTTGGCCCGGGGAAGAGACAAGCCTGTCAGGTCATCGATCCCCACCCATCGACCCTCGCCTTCACGGGCGGAGTTCCCTGGTCCGCCCCCGGCGGCGCCGGCAGTCCGCAAGGGGCAGAGAAAGAAGTGCAGCTCCACCCGCCGCTGGGGGTAGTCATGGCGGACGACCCGCAGAGGCCGGCAGGCATCACCCTGCAGTTCAATCCCCGTTTCTTCGCGGACTTCACGCAGCAAGGCCTGCAGGGGACTCTCGCCCTCCTCGATCTTGCCTCCGGGAAACTCCCACAGCCCGTCCAGATGCCCGGTCCGGCGGCGCTTGTGCACCCACACATTGCTGCCGTGGAGCAGGACCGCAACCGCCACCTGCACGCTTTCCCGGCCTGCCTCCGTGGAAAATTCAGAGCGTTTCAAGAGTGACCTCCTGGGTTTGCGTCCCCCGAGTGGCCACCAACCAGATACCCGTCCCCACCAGGAGGCCGCCCAGCCAAATCAACTCGGTCACCGGCTCATCGAGAATCCAATAGGCCAGGGCCGAGGCCACCACCGGTTCGGCCAGCACCAGCAGCGAAACCAGGGTGGCGGAAAGGAAGCGCAGGGACCAGTTATAAGAGGTATGGCCGAGGCACTGAGGAAAGAGGGCCAACAGGGCCATGGCGGCATAGGTCGAAGGCTCGAATCCGCTCACAGGCAGTCCGGCCAGCACCACCCCCAGGGCCAAGAAAAGGGCGGCGGAGGCGTAGGTGGGAAGCACGTACTCAAGCAGGGCGCGTCCCTGGCGCAGGCGCCTGCCCAGCACCAGGTAGGCGGCGAAGGCGGCTCCGCCGGCCAGGGCCAGCAGGGCTCCGGTCCACCCCCCTTGAGCCTCCAGGTCGTGGAAGACCAGCAGGCCGCTGCCCAAGAAGGTGAGGCCGAATCCGACCCCACCCAGGGCAGTCAGGCGCTCGCCGAACCAGAAGTAGGAAATGACTGCCACCGGGATGGGCGCCGTGTAGACCAAAAGTATCGAAACCGCCACCGAGGTATAGCGCAGGGAGGCGAACCAAAAGGCGAAGTGCAGGGCCAGTGCCAGTCCGGCCACCACGATCAAAACCCTTGAGTCCCTGATGCCCTGCTGGCTGGAACCTTTTCGGCGGGCGTGCCAGTAAAAGGGGCTCAAGATCAGCACAGCCAGCGCCAGGCGATAGAAGGCTATGGTCAAGGTGGGAGCCTCCTGGGAAAAGCGGACCAGAATCGAGCCCGATGAAATCGCCAACAGGCCGAAGCTGAGCACCACGGCGATGCGCAGGCGGGAGGGTGCGCTGTCCTGGCTCAAGGCTTCTTTCCTTTCTGCCTTTCCTCTTCGGTGGCAAATTCCACCATATCGGAACGCAGCCGAAGGCGCCGCCGGGTGTCTTCGGCATCGGAATGGAAGCGGATTCCCGAAGTCAGCACCGCCTCGCTCTCGTCGGCGGCGGGAAAATCTTCGCTGATGCTTGCCGTTTCAATCCTGTAGAGCGTCTGGGGCAGGCGCACACCCACTCGGCGCACCCGCCCCTTGAGGTAGTAGATGAAGTCCCGGTGGGCGAAAATGAGGGTGCATTTCTGGGCTCTTTCCAGATTCCTGGCAGTGCGGCTGGCCGACTGGATGAAGAAGTAAACCTGCTCGCGCAGCAGAAAAATCTCGAAATAAGAAAGCAAGGCCACGTGCGGAAACCCCTGTCCATCAAGACTGATCAGGGGCACAGCTTTGGCAGCCGGTTCTGGACTGCTGATCCGTCCTGCCAGATCGGAAGGTATGCGCGTCCCCAGTTCTCTCGACATGGCGGCATTGTAACGCGCAGTCGGGCGGGCATCGAGAGCGCCGGCGGACTCAAACCTGATCGGCCCGCAGCCGCAGGTAGTCGAGGAAACGGAAAGGGCAGGTGGCCTCGGGGTCGTCGTATCGTTCCTCGTTGACCAGCTTCCAGCGCGAGAGATCGAACTCGGGAAAGTAGGCATCGCCCTCGAAATCGCCCTCTACCAGGGTCAGGTAGAGGCGGTCGGCTACCTTCAGGCCCTCGCGATAGATGTTCTCGCCGCCCGCGATAAAGACTTCGTCGTCGTTCTCGACCAGTTGCAACGCCTCGTCCATCGAATGGGCCACGCGGGCGTTTCGGGGCCGGTAATCGGGGTTGCGGGTGAGGACGATAAGGGGGCGGTTGGGCAGGGGAACCTGAAGCGATTCATAGGTCTTGCGTCCCATGATGAGATGGTGGCCCAGCGTCTTTTGCTTGAAACGGCGCATGTCGCGGGGCAGAGTCCAGGGGAGATCGTTGTCGACTCCGATGACGCGGTTGCGGGCCATGGCTGAAATGATGGAAATGGTCATGTTCAAACCGCCACCGGGGCTTTGATGCGCGGGTGTGGATGATAGTCGTGGAGGGTGAAGTCGGAGTAGCGGAAGTCGAATATGGACTTCACGTCGGGATTGAGTTCCATGCGAGGCAGGGGACGGGGCGTGCGGGAAAGCTGGGTGCGGGCTTGCTCCAGGTGATTGAGGTAAAGGTGGCAGTCGCCCAGAGAATGGATGAACTCGCCGGGACGCAGTCCGCAGACCTGAGCCACCATCAGGGTCAGCAAGGAATAAGAGGCGATATTGAACGGCACCCCCAGAAATATGTCGGCGCTGCGCTGGTAGAGCAGGCAAGAAAGGCGTCCTTGGGCGACATAGAACTGAAAGAGCAGGTGGCAGGGCGGCAGGGCCATCTTCTCCAACTCCGCCACGTTCCAGGCGCTGACGATGATGCGGCGCGAATCGGGGTTGTCGCGGACCTGCTCGACGACCTGGCTGATCTGGTCGATGGTGCCTCCGCCGGGGGCCGGCCAGGAGCGCCACTGGGCTCCGTATACCGGTCCTAACTCGCCCGCCTCGTCGGCCCATTCGTTCCAGATGGTGACGCCGTTGTCGGCGAGGTAGCGGATATTGGTATCTCCCCGCAGAAACCACAACAGCTCATGGATGATGGACTTGAGATGAACCGTCTTGGTGGTCAGCAAGGGAAATCCCTGCTGCAGGTCGAAGCGCATCTGGTGGCCGAAGATGCTGAGGGTACCGGTTCCGGTGCGGTCGTCCTTGCGGACGCCCTCATCGAGCACCTGCTGCATGAAGTCAAGATACTGCCGCACGGCCAACTCCCTTAATCCTGCGTGAATGGGTGCCTGCGTGAAGAAGCCGGGGTGCTTCTTCGCGACCTTTTTAGATTATCATCGCGGCCTGATAAGGGCAGGCAGGAGACCCGACGGTGTCAGGCAAAAATATTGCGGCGATAAAACTTGAGTTCCTCGATCGATTCGAGAAGATCATCCAAGGCGCGATGGTTCTTGGACTTCTCGGGCGCCTGGCTGAAGATGTCGGGGTACCAGCGGGCAGCCAGTTCCTTGACCGTGGAGACATCGACGTTGCGGTAGTGAAGGAATTGCTCCAGGCGGGGCATGTAGCGGGCCAGGAAGCGGCGGTCGTGATGGACCGAGTTGCCGGCCAGCGGAGCGCTGCGGGGCTGGCACAGAGGAG
The DNA here is from genome assembly GCA_035471785.1 of Acidobacteriota bacterium. Lineage (NCBI taxonomy): Bacteria > Pseudomonadati > Acidobacteriota > Acidobacteriota bacterium. The sequence continues at coordinate 35,398 of DATIPQ010000093.1, read as the reverse complement.
TCAGGAAGTCGAGCGTGCGCCGTTCGGCCTCCCCTTCGCTGAGGGTTGAGGCGCGCACCCGCTCGATCAACCCCGATTGGGCGTGGTGCCTCTGATTCCAATCGTCCATGGCCGCCAACAGCCGGTCGGACTGATGGATCACCAGTTCGGGACCTCGAGCCACGATATTCAGTTGAGCGTCGGTCACCAGCGTGACCATTTCGATGATGCGTTCCTTGTCGGGATCCAGGCCCGTCATCTCCAAGTCCATCCAGACCAGCAGGCCCTCTCGCTTGTCGGACATCTGCAAAACCTTAGCAGAGGCCCGCGACCGGGTCCATCGCCAGGAACAACCAAGAAATCCTAAGGCCACGGCCGCGACTCATGTAAGAATAGAGATCGATGCGTATTTTTTCCTATCTAGCCGTGGCCGTCATCCTCTCGCTGCCGCTGCAGGCCCAGGACCTGGTCCCTCTCGTCCAAGGTTTGAATCAACCTGTATTCATGACCCACGCCGGCGACGGATCGGAACGGCTCTTCATCGTGGAAAGGGGTGGACGCATCCGTATCTGGAAGGCCGGACAAGTCTTGAGCCAGCCCTTCCTGGATATTTCCGACCAGGTTCGCACCGATGGCGAATTCGGATTCCTGGGTCTGGCCTTTCATCCCGATTACCGGGACAACGGACGGTTTTTCGTTTACTACAGCCCCTTGACGGGATCTCAGCGGACCGTATTGGCCGAATACGGCCGCTCGCCGAACAGTCCTGACCGGGCCTCGCCCTCCGAGACTTTGCTGCTGACGATTGAGCAGCCCCAGCGCAACCACAACGGCGGCACCTTGGCCTTCGGTCCCGACGGCATGCTATACCTGGGACTGGGAGACGGCGGCGGAGGCGGAGACCCGGACGAAAACGCCCAGGATCTGAGCGAGATCTTGGGGTCGATGCTGCGCCTGGACGTAGACCGTCCTTCACTGATCCCGCCGGACAACCCCTTCATCAACACCCCCGGCGCACGAGGAGAAATCTGGGCCTACGGCCTGCGCAATCCCTTCCGCTTCTCCTTCGACCGTCAAAGCGGACGCCTCTTCCTGGGCGATGTGGGACAAAACCGCTTCGAAGAAGTCGACATCATCGAGAGAGGCCAGAATTACGGATGGGACATCGTCGAGGGCGACTCCTGCTTCGAGCCCATGAGCGGCTGCGACATGAGCGGGCTGACGCCTCCCATTCACGTCTATCCCCGCGACGACGGCCGTTCCGTAACGGGAGGCTACGTCTACCGCGGCCAGCGCTTCCCCTTCCTGCGAGGACGCTACATCTTCGGCGACTTCACCTCGGGCCGGATCTGGGCCTTGCGCGAGTTACAAAACGGCACCTGGACCCGCACCACCCTTTTCAACCGCGACGACATCGCGCTGGCTTCTTTCGCCGAAGACGAAGCCGGCGAACTCTACGTCGTCGACCTGACAGGACGCATCTTTCAACTGGCCGAGGACGGACCCGACCTGACGGTGGAAAAGAGCCATTCCGGCACCTTCAGGGTAGGAGAAACCGGAGAATTCCGCGTGCTGGTTGTGAATCAGGGCGTCGTATCGACCCGGAGTCCCATCACGCTCGAGGACAGCTTGCCCGAGGGAGTGACGCTCAACCGCATCCAAGCGCCTTCCTGGACTTGCAGCAATCAGGGACAGGACGTTTCCTGCACCCGCCAGCTTGCCTTGGGGCCCGGCGAAACCTCGCTGGTCCGGATCTTCGTCGACGTCCAGCTCTCGGCCATTCCTCGAGTAATCAATAGAGCCAGCGTGGACACGGATGACGACGTCAATCCTGCCAACAACAGCGACAGCGATACCGCTAGCGTCCTGGGCCAAGTGGACCTGTCGCTGGCGGGAGAGGCCGACTTGCCCTTTCTGCCGGGGATCGAGGCGGCCTACTTGCTCGTCGTGCGCAATCACGGCCAAGCCGCCACTCTGCAGCCTGTGGCTCTGACGGCCGAGTTCACAGAGGGCGTCACGCCGCTGGCGGCCGACGGCGTCAACTGGGCGTGCCAACTGAGCGCCTCCTCGGCCCAGTGCTCGTTGGGGCCGCCTCTGATTCCCGACGCTGAAAGGACTTTGAAGCTGAGCGTGATGCTGGAGCCCGAAGTCCTCTCCCCGGTGGAAGCCTCTTTCCTCCTCGACTCTCCTGAAGACGACAATCCCGACAACGACTCCCTGACTTTGCAGACGCCAGTGCAGGAGCCCGTCAATCTCTCGGTGCAGGCTCGCCTCGAGCATCCGCTGAGGCCCGGCCAGCAGACCCAACTGGCCATAAGGCTGAGCGGCCAGACAGCCCGGGACGTGGTGGCCCTGGTCACGGCCGAACTTCCTCCGGGACTGGAATTCGTCTCCACTCAGAGCGGCGGGTGGTCCTGCACCCCGAACAATCCCGTGCTGTGCCAGAGTTCACAGTCTATCGACGCCCCCGACCCGCAAGAACCCGAGCGGCTCGATCTGACGCTGCAGGTCTCGCCCCAGGCCTCAGGCCTATTGCTCAACCGAGTTCTGCTGGAGGCCGATTTCGACGCCTTCCTGCCCGACAACGAGAGCCTGCAAGCGGTCGCCGTGGCCCAGCCGGACGACGGGGACGGAGACGGAGTGCCCGACTCGCAAGAGGACGCCGCCTGGCCCCAGGGCGACGGCAACGGCGACGCCGTGGCCGACCGCCTGCAATCTCGGGTGGCCTCGCTGCGCACGGCGGAGGACATCCCGGTCACCCTGGTCACCCAGGGTGCCGCCCTGGCCCTGGTGGCGGCGCAAGATGATTCCCAGTTGGACCTGCGGCAACTCAACGGGGTGGACAGCCCAATGGGGTCCTTCGACTTTTCCCTCGTCGATTTGGACCCGCCGGCCAGTGTCGGAGGAGCCGGGCAAAGCGGCGTTTTTGTCATCAGCGACCGCAACCTGGGCAATCAGGCCTTCCTCTTCAGCCAGGATGGCGGACCGCGGACGCAACTTCCCTTTCCCCGTCCCGCCGGACAGGAGGGAGCCGAGATCGGAACCCACAGCATCTTCCTGGCGCTGATCGACGGGGGAACATTCGACGCCGACTCCCGACAAAACGGAGTGATCACCGTCCAAGACCTGGCATCGGGAAGGGCCGACGACGCTCCCCGGATACGTTTCTTTCCCCAGGTCGGCGACGGGACGCCTCATCCCATCCGCTTTCAAACCGAAATCAACCTGCTCAACACGGGCGGCCAGCAAACAGCGCGGCTGGATCTGCGCCAAGCCTCGTCGGAGGCCATGCCCTTGCTGCTTCAGGAGATCGGTCGAGAGTCGCAGCTCGACATCGCCTTGGCCGAGGGAGGCACTTTTACCGTCCAAAGCGACGGCTCGGGTGACGCCCGAGATTCTTCCCTGCAGACCGGCTACGCGCGCCTGGTAGCGCTTCCCTCGGTTGAAACGGTCCTGGTCTTTCGCCGCAGCGACGCCCGACAGGAGGTCATTCTCTACGAGGCTGGCATACCCGCCACCCGCTCCTTGCAAGAGGCCACCCTCTTTGTCGACTCGCTGGGTGGGCGCCAAACCGGAGTCGCCATCCTCAACCCGCCTGAGGTCATCGCCAGCCAGGGCGACAGCTTCTCCACGCCGCAGGTGCCGTCCCTGGCCGCCGAGGTGTCGCTGGAGCTGCGCGGCCTCGACTTTCAACTGCTGGCGCAGACCACCCTTGCCTTGGCCGACGGAGAACAACGGGCCGCTTTTCTGGAGGAACTCTTCGACCAGTCCACGCCTTCTCCGGCTGAAAATCTACAGGGACTTCTGCTCATCCGTTCCGATCGACCGGTGGCCGTCTTGGGACTGCGTCAAAACGACCGGCCGGGGGTCGAGTTTCCCGACGACGTGGCCACTCTGGCCCCCCTGCCAGTCGCCGAAAGCGTGTTCCAGCCGGCGGATCAACCGTCCCCTGCGCCTTCATCGGACAAGTGACGCATCGCCTTGGAGGGGCTATTTGTTACTGTGCTAGAATGCTGCGGGTTTATTGAGGAGAAGCCGGTTTCCCTGCAATTCGCTCAGCTAGGAGAATCTCCCCTTGACCAATTCGGGCCGCCGTATACCCCGAGAACACGAGGAAGAAGAATACGCAGAACTGCGAGAAAGCCTGCGGCGGGCCGTTCTGCGCGTGTGCCCGACCTGGCTTTTGGACAAGAGCGACGACATCATTCAAGCCGCGCTCATGCGCGTTATGGACATCCAACGCCGCAGCGAGGGACAGCGCGAGTTCAGGCCCGCTTACCTCTCTAAGGTCGCTCACAGCGCCATGGTCGACAAGATCCGCAAACTGCGGCGGCGCCAAGAGGTCCCGCTGGAAAATGAAGAAGGCACCGCCATGCCTCTTCCCGCAGCGGTGATTTCACCCGAACAGTCCACCCGTTCGGTGGAGATCAGCCGGGGATTGCAGGAGTGTCTGAAGACCTTGATTCGTCCGCGGCGGCGAGCCGTTGTGATGAGGCTGTTGGGGCACACGGTTCCTGAAGCGGCCGAGCGCCTGGGCTGGGAAGTCAAGCGCACCGAGAACTTGGTCTATCGGGGATTGGAGAACTTGAGAGAATGCCTGAAGTCGAAGGGCCTGAAGCCCTAGACGAAAGCAGCGAGGACGGACGCAGCCTGGATGAATTCCTGCAGCGTATCCAGGAAAGCTGCGCCCGCTCTCAGCCGCCTTCCCTGCCCTCCCACGATTGCCCGTCGGCGGAGCGGCTGTGGGAAGGGGCAGCCGGCCAGCTTTCGCCTTCGCGGACGAGCAAGCTGGTCGACCACTTGGCCGAGTGTCCCCAATGCCGGCTGGAATACGGCCTGGCCCTGCAGATGCAGGCCGGCTTACAGCAGTCCTTGCCCTCTCAAGTCAGATCATCCCTGCTGCGACGGCCCTGGATGGGCATCGCCGCCGGACTGCTGGCGGGGGCGCTGGGGCTGACGCTCTGGCAGGGCCTGTGGACGGAAGGCCAAACTCCGGCCCTGCGCGGACGCGGACAACCGGCCATCGAGTTCTCCGTGCAGGAAGAGGCGGCGTTGCCCGCCGACGACTTCACGCTGAGGTGGCAAGTGGCGGTGGAGGAGGCCCGCTACGACGTCTCCGTGCGGCTGGGCCAAGGCGACTTTCGGGTCCTCAGTCAAGCCCAGGATATCAGCCGGCCCTTCCACACCGTTCCCGAGAGTCAACTGCGCGGCCTGCCCGAAGGCAGCGCCATCGACTGGCTCATCCGAGTCCGCCTGCCCGGTGGAGAGACGCAATCCCACCTCCACCGGACAAGGCTTGGGCGCTGAACGCGCCAACTCCCAGCCTCCAAGTGACCAACTTCCAAGTGAGTCTTGAAGGCCAAAGAGTTGGCGAAGCCCGCTATCAGTCGTCTTCCAGCCGGCGGCGAATGGAGGCCAGCAGGCTTTCAAAGCGGCGGTGGGACATGCCCAGCAACTCCTCGGCTCCCGTGGAATTGTCGAAACCGTGCTGCTTGAGCAAGCTCATGACGCCATGAAACGACATGGCCACCTCATGCAATTCCCTCCATTCTTCTTCGGTGAGGCAGTAGAGCCTCCCGTCTTCCCCATCTCCTCCCCCCGCCGGGGACGACTGGGTTCCCGGCAAAGGCGAAGACGATGGATCCTGCGGCGCAGGGGATGAGTGTTGTGCAGCGGACATAACGACCTCCTTGAATCGTTGAATTCCGCTTGCGGTTCACCCCGCTTAGAAAGCCCGAGCCTGCCTCTCATTCCCTTCGACTTCCAGGCCCGGCATCCGGCTTGCCAACGGAACAAGCCGAAGCGCATAAATGGTGTAGACATACTATCTTACTCACCTTTGTTTCACCTGTCAAGGGGTTAGTGCGGTGTTGGTGCGACAGACCTTGCCGGCATCAGCGCGAGCGGGCTTGTTTGGAGAGAGGACGGCCCGTGGCCAGGCGGCTCAACTTGCGCAGGATCTTTCCTAAAAGTCCGGGCAGGATGCACCATTGGGCCCACAGCATCTCCAGGAAGAGGAATCCCAGCGAACGCAAAGCGAATCCCCAGCCGCGCTGCCGGCGCATGTAGTTGAAAAAACGCAGGTTGGCCAGCCCGAAGAGCACCAGCATCAGCGCCGAGACCGCCAACAGGGGGGGCCACCAGAGCGCAGCCGGCAGGGCCAGCAGCGAGGGGGCCGGCAGCAGAGCCGAGAGGAGGCGCGAGAGGCGGTGGGCGCGCAGGGCGAAGAGGCGGCTTTGAGGCGGCAGGTCGAGCTGGCGCAGGTCGTTGAGCCTTCGGCGGTCCTCAGCCAGGATGGCGCCCAAGTCGTAACGCTTCAGGTGGACGCCCTTGAGATTGCGGTCGATGACGAAACGCTGTCCCCGGCTTCCCAGCAGGACGCCCAGGCGGAAGTCCTCGGCGGTGGCGAACCGGGCGTCGAATCCCCCCGCCTCTACCAGCACCCGGCGGCGGACGGTGAAGAGCGGCGTATGCAGGTAGGGACTGAGGGTGTCGGTGACGGCGTAGAGAAAACACACCGAGAGATTCTTGTAGTTGCTCCAGAAGTCGTCCCAGGGCAGCTTCTCGTGATAGACGCCCAGCACCCCCGCCACTTCGGAGCGGTGGCGGTAGAGATCGAGGCTCTGGCGAATGCGCGGCAGCGCGCCGGGCAGCAATTGAACGTCGGCGTCGAGGAAGAAGATCCAGGGATGGCGGGCCGCTTCCAGTCCCCGGTTGCGGGCCTGGGCAGGTCCGCTGTTGCGCCCCAGCCTGAGCCAGCGCAGAGGGGCGTCCTCAGGGAGATCGTCCTGCAGGCGGCTGCGCAGGTCTTGAGGAGAGGCGTCGTCCACCACGATCACCTCGGCGTTGCTCAGTCCCCCGCCCAGCAGCGCTTTCAGGCAGCGGGCCAACAAGCGCGGACGCCCATAAGCGGGAATCACTACCGAAATGGGGAACTCGCGGGCCAGGCGCTCCTCTTCCCGCAGCCATGCCGCCGTCTTCGCCATTCCTCTAGGATAACCCACCCGACGGCTCATCAATCGCTCGGCGGACGCCACAATTGCAGATCAGTGCCGTCGGGCAACGGGTAGCGCCATTGGGCACGCCAGCCCAGCGCCGCCAGCAAGCGGTAGATTTGAGCGGCGCTCGGCGTCAACGGCTCCAGTCCCTGATCGCCCGTCTTGCCCACCACGTGGCTGTAACGCGAGAGCTGCTGCATGGAGAGCGGACTCGATCCCAGGTTGCGGACGCGCAGGCCCCGCCTCTGCTGAGCCGCCCTCAGGATCAGTCCGTTGGCGTGAAGGCGCGGCGCGTCGGGAATGAATCCCACCGTCGCCCCTTCGGGCAGACGTTCCAACAGGGCCTGATACCCCCAGTCCTGGCGCGAAGGAGGACCGGCCACGTCGAAGTACTGGGACTGGTAAAGCACCCACTCCTGGGAGAGGGTGCGGTAGTCCTCGGGGGGATCGAACTCGAAGAGGGCCAGCTTGTAGGGTCCGCCGGGAAGGCTGAAGGAGACGGAAAGGAACTGCAATCCGGCCACAGCCAGCAGGACCCACACGGCGCGTCTGCGGTCGCTCCAGAAGAAGACCAGCAGCAAGGCCACCAGCGGCACCAGGGGCATGATGTAGCGGGGGTCCTTGGCCGCCGTCCAGCTCAAAATCGCGCCGCCGCCCGCCAGGGTCACGGCCAGAAAGAGGACCACGGTCGGTCCGCAGGGGCGGCGATGGGCCTCCATCCAGTGACGAGAACCATTGCGGAGGCCCCTCCACCACAACAGTCCGCCCACCAGCAGCGCCAGCAGCAGGGGCAAGTAGAGATAGTAGGAGGCCAGCGCGCGGGGGTAATAAAGCCATCCGGCCAGTTGCCTCCAGGTAGGATCCAGTTCCCACAGGGCGGCCTGATTGGTGGAGGCCAGGCGGTCGAGCAGTCCCCGGGCATTGGGGAGATACCACCAGAAGACCGCCGGCATGGCGATGAGGGCGGCATCCAGCAGGTTGCGCAAGCTGCGGCGGCGCTGGGGCGACTGGTAAAGCGCCCACAGGACGGGGACGGCCAGGAAAAAGAGGAAACTCCACTTGGTCAGCATTCCGGCCGCCGCCACGCCTCCAAAGAGAAGCGACCATCCGGAGGTCTGCAGCCAGTTGCTTCGCACCAGCAGGTAGAGAGCGAAAAGCACCCATCCGGTGAGGGGCAGGTCGAGCAGGCTTTCGCGGCTGGTCCAGGCCACCAAGGGCATGAGTAGAGGCAGGACCGAGGCCGCCTCTGCAGCCGGAGAGGGCATGAAGCGCAAGGCCAGGCGCCAGGTGAAGAAGGCGGTCATGAGCAAGGCGGGCAGATTGGCCGCCAGGGCGATCCAATCGACCGGTCCCAGCAGGGCGTAGAGAAAGCCTTCCTGCAGATAGTAGAGGGGCGGATAGTAGTCGGAGATGGCCGGGAAGCCCTTGAGCAGACCCTCCCGAAACCAGGTGTCGAAGGCCGTCCAGCCGCGCCACTGATGGTGGGCCATGTCCCAAATGGGCGGCGAGCCGTCGAGCCAGAACCAGAGCAGGTGAACCGACAGCAGCCCGCCCACCAGCAGCAGGAAGAGACCTGGACGTCCGGCCAGCAGAGGGAAGGCGGGCGTGCGGGCGGCTTGAGGCTGGCTGGAGGACTCCACCACGGCAGGCTCCTAGTCGGCGAATCCAAGAAAGGGCAGCGCCTCGGCAACCTGCTCGGGACACTGGGCGCGCCAGCGCAAGAAGTGATCGATCAGCACCAGCAACACCATGGCTTCCCCGATGGGCACGAAACGCGGCAGCAGGCAGGGATCGTGGCGCCCCTTGGTGCGGATGGTGGTGGGGTTGCCGTGGCGGTCCACCGTCTCCTGAGGACGGGCGATGGAGCTGGTGGGCTTGACGGCGGCGCGCAGCAAGAGAGGACGTCCGCTGCTGATGCCCCCCAGCATGCCTCCGTGGCGGTTGCCCTGCGTACTGACCCGCCCCTCCCGCATGACAAAGGGGTCGTTGTTCTCTGAGCCTCGCGAGGTGGCCACGGCGAATCCCGCTCCGTATTCGAAGCCCAGCACCGCCGGAATGGAACAGATGGCGCGGCCCATCTCGGCTTTCAGCTTGTCGAACACCGGTTCGCCCAATCCGGCCGCAAGGCCCGTGGCCACCATCTCGGCCACGCCTCCGATGGAATCCAGGTCTTTCCGCACCTCGGTGATCAGCTCCTCCATCCGCCTGGCCGCATCAGGGTCGGGACAGCGGACGATGTTGGACTCGACCTGGGAACGGGTCACTGCCGAGGGGTCGGGAACCTGCGCCACCACATCGCCCACCTGCTTGACGTATCCCACCACCTCGATGCCGTAGGCTTTGAGCAGCTTGCGGGCGATGGCGGCAGCCGCCACCCGCGAGACGGTTTCGCGCGCCGAGGCCCGTCCTCCGCCCCGGTAGTCGCGGAAGCCGAACTTGGCTTGAAAGGTGTAGTCGGCATGCCCGGGACGGTACTTGTCCTTGATGTCGCTGTAGTCGCGCGAACGCTGGTCCTTGTTCTCGAAGAGGATGGCGATGGGAGTCCCCGTGGTGCGTCCTTCGAAAAGGCCCGAGAGGATGCGGGGACGATCTGATTCCTGGCGCTGAGTGGTGACCCTGGACTGGCCGGGCCGGCGGCGGTCGAGATCGGGCTGCAGGTCTTCAGGCCCCAGCGGCATCCCCGGAGGACAGCCGTCCACGATCACCAGGTTGGCGGGTCCGTGAGACTCCCCGGCGGTGGTTACGCGAAACAGTTGTCCGAAGGAATTACCGGCCATAGGCCGTCAATTGTAACGCGAAAGGCTCTGATCTTCGCCCGGCAGCCGTCCTCGGGCCCTTTTGGTTGGACAAGCCTTTGCTCCCGGAGGCGGACTGCCCTTAACATGAAGGGCATGAGGTTGGACGCCGAAGCCGTCGAGCGGCTGCGAGAAGACACACCGGGCACGCGCCAGCGCCTGCATTTCGACAACGCCGGCGCGGCACTGATGCCGCGTCCCGTCATCGAAGCCATCCACGCCCACATCGACTTGGAGGCCAGGACCGGCGGCTACCAGGCCGCCGACTTGCGCTCGCAACAGGTCGAGGAGGCGCGCAGCCAGGTGGCTTCGCTGATAGGAGCCCGAGCCCGCAACATCGCCTTTACCGAGAACGCCACGGCGGCCTTCGCCCAGGCCCTCTCCTCCGTGGAATTCCATCCCGGAGACCTGATCCTGACCAGCGCCGACGACTACGTCTCCAACCAGATGCAGTATCTTTCGCTGGCTCGCCGCCTGGGCTTGGAGGTAGACCGGGCCCGCTCCCTTCCCGGCGGCGGACTCGACCTGGAAGACTTCGAGCTTCGCCTGCGCCGCCGCCGTCCCCGGCTGGTGGCCATGCATCACGTCCCCACCAACTCGGGCGTGGTGCAGCCGGTCGAAGAGGTGGGACGGCTGTGCCGCGATCTGGACGTGCTCTTCCTGCTCGACGCCTGTCAATCGGTAGGACAACTGCCGCTGGACGTCGGGCGCATTCACTGCGGCTTCCTCAGCGCCACCTCGCGCAAGTACCTGCGGGGGCCGCGCGGCGTCGGCTTTCTTTACGCCTCGGACCAGGTGCTGGATGACGGATACCAGCCCCTTTTCATCGACCTTCATGGAGGCCGTTGGGTGGAGGAAAACGTCTACCGCCCCGTCGACGACGCCAAGCGCTTCGAGAACTGGGAATTCGCCTTCGCCCTGCTGCTGGCCACCGGGGAAGCCGCAGCCTATGCCCAGCGCGTAGGAATCGAGGCCATCGCCCAACGCAACGCCCATCTCTCAGAGCTGCTCCGCGAAGAGCTGACCCACCTGGCAGGAGTCCGGGTCATGGACATGCAGGCGCCGCGCCTCTCCTCCACCGTGATGGCCGAGATCCCCGCCGCCCGGCCCGAGCCCCTGCAGGAAGCCCTCTTCCAAGAGGGGATCAACGTTTCCGTCAGCTACCGCGAATACGCCCGGGTCGAATTCCGCGCCGAGTCCGACTGGGCCCTGCGCATCTCCCCCCATTACTACAACACGGGAGAAGAAGTCGGCCGCTTCACAGCCACCCTGCGCCACCTGCTCAATGGCTGAGCTAAGCTAAGCTCGCCCCCCCACCGTGAGTGGACGCTTCCAGCCTCGGTGGTGAACGGGTCCATTTCCAGGATCGCCGCAAGGATGCGCCTCCCACCAGGCCGGGAGCTATGGTGGGAAGCCGCGACTTTGTGCTGGTGGGGGGCGGTTTTGGGACGATCTGCGATTTCCAGCCGGCCCCGATGTCGCTGGTTGGAACATTTTCCTGACATCGCCGCAAGGATTGCGCCTCCTACCAGATTTCAGCTTAATGCCCCAGGACTGGTGGGAGGCGCATCCTTGCGGCCATCCTGAGAGTGCCCCAGGCATCCTCCGGCGCCCAGCCGAGCTTATCCGCTTACCTACTTGTCCTTCTTGCGGTAGAGCCCGTCAAAAACGGTGGTCCAGGTTTCCCCGTCATCCGAAGAACGCTCCCAGTGCTGGCGGACGCTTCCATCCTCATTATCGTGCCAGGTCACGCGCTCGGTGACGGTCTTGCCGTCAGGCGTACGGCCGGTCCCGCTGAGGATCATCTTGCCGTCTCCGAAGCCCCCTTCCAACTCCAGAGTCGTCCCGTTCTGCCACACCCAGAACTGCTGCCACTTCTGCTTGCGCGGGTTGTAGAAATTGAAGCTGCTTCCCTCCCCGCCCCGAGCTCCTTTCCAGCGCTCCAGCAAGGCGCACCCGGAGTTGACCGGCTGAATGGAATTGTGGCCCGCCAGCTTGCCCCCGGAGGTCACCTCCCATTCACCGATCCAAAAATCGAACTGATGGGCCTTCTCGGCATCGGAGCACTTACCATCCTCCTGAGGCGAAGCCGCCCACACCGAACTCACCAGCACCGTTGTGAAAATCAAAACCCGTAAGACACGTAGACTCTTCATGAGCATCATGCTACCGGCTGCTCTCCAACCTCTCAAGCGAATTGCAGGTGAGGATATAACCCGCTGATAGAAATAGACTTAGCCAATGTGGCAGGAGCCGCTGCCGCCACCAGCCCTTCAAAAATCCCGCTCATCTCCTATACTCTTGCGCGATGAACCACCTCACTCTCGTGCGCCAGGCGCGCAAACACCTCAAGGAGATGGACGAGCGCGACCAGGACCTTTTTTTGATCCGCCTGGAGCGCTACCGGGACGACTTCCTGGCCGGACTGAAGGAAGTCTACGGCCGGCATCCCCGTTACCAGTCCTTCCTTAAGCGCCTCATCGCCACCATGGCCGGGCGCTACCTGCAGCGGCCTCCTGATTTGAAGCGGCTCGACCTGAAACGCCTGGTACGGCCCGACTGGTTCCAGCAGCCCGAGGCCATCGGCTATGTCTGCTACGTGGACCGTTTTGCCGGACGGCTCGACCAGATCCCCCATCATCTCGACTACCTGCAGGAGTTGGGCGTCACCTACCTGCACCTGATGCCTTTGCTCAAGCCTCGCCGCGGGGCCTCCGACGGCGGATACGCCGTGCAGGACTACACCAAGGTCAAGCCCTCCCTGGGGACCATGGACGATCTCGAAGACCTGGCTCGCCAGTTGCGCCGGAGAGGCATCAGTCTGTGCATCGACCTGGTCCTCAACCACGTGGCCCGCGAGCACCAGTGGGCCGCCAAGGCGCGACGGGGTGTCAAAAAGTACCGCGATTTCTTCTACCTGATGGAGGGGCGCAGCCAAGTGGAACGTTGGGAGGCCTCGCTGCCCGAGGTCTTCCCCGACTTCGCCCCCGGCAACTTCACCTGGGAGCCCAAGCTGAAAAGCTGGGTCTGGACCACCTTCAACGACTACCAGTGGGACGTCAACTGGAGCAATCCCGAGGTCTTTCTGGCATACGCCGACCTGCTGCTGGGGCTGGCCAACCGAGGGGTGGAGGTGCTGCGGCTGGACGCCATCGCCTTCATCTGGAAGCGTCTGGGCAGCGATTGCCAGAATCAGCCCGAGGTGCACTGGCTGACCCAGTCGCTGCGCAGCCTGGCGCGCATCGTAGCACCGGCGGTAGTCTTCAAGGCCGAAGCCATCATCGCCCCCGAATTGCTCATCCAGTACCTGGGCAAGAAGGCCCACTTCGGCAAGGTCAGCGACCTGGCCTACCACAATTCGCTGATGGTGCAGTACTGGTCGTCGCTGGCCGCCCGCGACACCCGCGTCATGACCGAGGCCTTGCGGCGCTTTCCCCAAAAGCCGCCCTCAACCGCCTGGGGAACCTACATCCGCTGCCACGACGACATCGGATGGGCCGTCTCCGACGCCGACGCTCGGGCGGCCGGATGGGACGGGCCCTCCCACCGCAAGTTCCTGGCTGAGTACTATGCCGGAGACTTTCCCACTTCCTGCGCCACGGGAGACTACTTTCAAGTCAATCCCAGAACGGGCGACGCCCGCAGCTCGGGCAGCACGGCCTCCCTCAACGGACTGGAACAGGCGCTGGAGGAGAAGGATGAGACGCTGACCAGCCAGGCCATCCAGCGCATTCTGCTGGGACATGCCTTGATCCTGGGCTACTCGGGCGTTCCCCTGCTCTACATGGGCGACGAGATCGGACTGCTCAACGACCACGACTACCGGCGCCGCAAGGGCCATGCTGACGACAACCGCTGGATGCACCGTCCTTTCATGGACTGGGAGAAGGCCGGCCGTCGCCATGACGGGGAGAGCATCGAGGGACGCCTCTTCCAGGGTACCTGCCGCCTCATCGAGGCCCGCAAACGCCTGCCTCATCTGCACGCCGCCATTGCCACCGAAGCCGTCGACTGCGGCAACCGCCACGTTTTCGCCTGCCTGCGCCGCCATCCCCTGGGACCTTTGCTTCAGCTTTACAACTTCACCGAGTACAACCAGTTCGTGCGCGCCGAGGTCCCGCGGGACTTCGACATCCAGTCCCCCTATGACCGCATTGCCCTGGAGGCCGTCGACATCCGCAGCGGATATGTCTTTCTTCCCCCTTACGCCGTTTTTTGGTTGACTCACGGCCAGGAGTGACAATCTCTACTGGACAAGGGGAAACCGGTTGCGATATAAATTTCGCCATCGCCAGGGGGTCGTTGGGGTTCTTCGATTTCGGGAGACAACATGACGACCTTCAACCAGTTCATCCAGGATTTCCGCTACGCCTTCCGCTCCATGCTTCGGCGCAAGGGGTTTACGCTGGTAGCTCTGCTGACGTTGGCGCTTGGAATCGGCGCCAGCAGCGCCATCTTCAGCGTCGTCAACGCCGTTTTTCTGCGTCCGCTGCCCTATCACGAACCCGAGCGGCTGGTTCGTCTTCAAAGGTCCATCCCGGACTACGGCGCAGTCTCCAACCACAACGTTTCGACCTTCGATTACGTGCGCCGAAACTCGCGCTCTTTCAAGAGCATCGCCGCCACCAGCAGTTCCTCGGGCATGAACCTGTCCCTGGGCAACCGGGCCCAATATGTGCAGGTGCTGCCGATCACTTCAGACTACTTCAGCACGCTGGGCGTCCCCTTGATCCGAGGCCGCGAGTTCACCTCTAATGAAGAGAGCTACGCGGGACCCAAGGGAGTCATCCTGACCTACCAGGCCTGGCAACGGCTGCTGGGGGGCCGGGATGAGATCGTAGGTTCGACCGTGCGCCTGGGAGGCGAGGCCTATCCGGTAACGGGTATCGCCCCCGAGGGCTTTGTCCCCCTTCCCTCGACCGAGGTCTTCGTGCCGCTCAAGGTCGACGATCCCGAAGGAGGCGGGCAGAATTACATCGTAGTGGGCCGTCTGGCCGACGGCACCAGCATCGAGGCTGCCGACCAGGAGTTGAACCGTCTCAGTGAAGAGCCGGTGCCGGGAATGAATGAACGCCAAAGGCTGGGGGCGGTCGGCTTGCAGAGAGACATCACCGCCTTCCAGCGTCCCATGCTGCTGATGCTGCAGGGGGCGGTGCTGGTGCTTCTCCTCATCGCCTGCGCCAACACTGCCGGACTGCAATTGGCGCGCAACTCGGCGCGCCAGCGCGAACTGGCCATCCGAGCCGCCTTGGGCGGGGCGCGCCGCCGTCTCTTGCGGCAACTCCTGACCGAGAGCTTGATCTTGGCCTTCATCGGGGGACTGCTGGGGCTGAGCCTGGCCCGCTGGGGAGCCGACCTGCTGGTCAAGCTGGGCATCGGCCGCACGCTGGAGCGGGTGGAAATCGACTTCACCGTCCTGGCGGCGACGGCCGCCGCCTCCTTGCTCACCGGGCTGCTCTTCGGATTGCTCCCCGCCCTGCAGGCCTCACGCAGCGATGTCTCGGTGGCCTTGCGTCAATCCGACACCCGCTCGGGCGGCGGACAGAGCGTGTGGCCCCGCCGGCTGCTGGTGGTGGCTGAAGTGGCCCTTTGCCTGGTGCTGCTGGTTGGAGCGGGATTGCTCATCCGCACCTATGTCAACATGAAGGGCGTCGACCTGGGATTCGATCCTGACAACGTGCTCACCGCCGAGATGTCGCTGAAGGGCTCTCAGTACTCCAACACGGCACGCACCAGTGCCTTTTTCCAGCGGGCTTTGGACCGCATCCGCAGCCTGCCCGAGGTCGAAGCGGCGGCCGTGGCCAACAACATTCCGGTGGAACGGGGACTCAATCTGCCCCTGCGCATCCCCGGCAGCGCTGAACTGGAAGAGGACCAGGCTCAGAGCGCCGACTTCAGGTTCATCACTCCGGGTTACCTGCAGGCTCTGCGGATACCGTTGGTCGAGGGGCGTCCGCTGGGCGAAGAAGACAGCGCCGGGGCGCCGCGAACGGCGCTCGTCAACGAATCCTTCCAGCGCCGCTATTTTCCCAATGGAGGCGTGGTCGGCCAGCAGGTCTTCATCCATCCTTTCACGCCTGACATCGATACCAGTCCCTGGCGAATCGTGGGGGTTGTGGGCGACGTGCGCACGCGCGGGCTGACCAGCGGCTCGCAGCCCACCATGCTGGTCAATTTCGACCAACTCGACGCGGGGACCTTCAGCATCGTCAACCGCTTCTTTCCCGCTCACTGGATCATCCGCACCCGGGCCAGCGGGCAAGTGGCGCCCGAGCGCGTGGAGCAGATCGTGCGCGAGATCGACCCTTTGCAGCCTTTCTCGCGCTTTCTCACCATGGAGGAAGTCATCACCGGCTCGCTCAGCGACACCCGCTACCGCGGACTGCTGCTCACCGCCTTTGCCGCCATCGCCCTGGCCATGGCCATCTCGGGCATCTACGGACTCATCTCCTACACCGTCCACCAGCGGACGCGCGAAATCGGCATCCGTATGGCGCTGGGGGCCACCTCCCAGCGAGTCCTCGGCTCCATCGTCCGACAAGGACTGGTCTTAGCCGCCGCGGGGGCCGTGATAGGAATCGCCGCCGGACTGGTCCTGACCCGCTTCATGCAGCAACAGATCTACGGCGTCACCAGCCAGGACCCGCTGACCTTCGGCCTGGTCACCGCCCTGCTCCTGTCGGTGGCCGCCCTGGCCAGCCTGATCCCAGCCCTCCGCCTCCTCCGCCGCGACCCCATCTCGAGCCTGCGGGAGGAGTGAGCGAGGCCCGGACGACATTGGGACGAGTGGACTTAAGTCCCCGCCAACCAGCCTCTTGAAGATTAAAGCGAGCAGCGAACGAGAGGGGTCAGATTTCCTGTGCCGGTCAGAGCCGGCTCAGGCGGTTAACCTCACTCGTAATGAGTCCACCTACGAAGAACCTTGACTGTCTGGACGTCTGACAAGATTTGATATGCGAGTCGATCTTGAATGTTAATGCGGCGAGAATAGAAAACAATTCAACGCTGAAAGGATCAGGCTCTCGCTTTCACTCCTGACCTTCTCCGGGAAGAAGCTTGCGGATGCGGATGTCGACGACGGCGGTTGACCGGTTCTTGCGCAGCCAAACCACTTCCCAGGGGAGACCGGCCCTTTGCAGGAAGCGTTCCAGAGCGGACCGCGAGTAGGGGAGGCCGGAGAGCTGCTCGATTCCCTCGATGGGAGGCACCCCTTGGGAGTAGGTGATCTCGCCGACGGTGTAGCGTTCACTGGGAATAACCTCTATCTCGAGGTCGGGAACGGTGGGGGATTGGCCGACGAAGATGTGGGTGCGCACCTCGAAGTCAAGGTATCCTGCGCTCTGCTTTTGCAGGGTGATCTGATTGACGAACTCTCTGAACTCGAGGTTGTTGAGCGGCGCACCCTTGGGGGCTGCCCGCTTCAAGGCCTCGGCCAGTTCCGCATCGGGAGAAAGGACGGTGACCTCGCCGTAGGTGAACAGATCCCCCTCGCTCAATTCGCACACGATCTCGATGGGCTGGCCCATAGAGATCTCAATCCGGCGGATTGCAATCGCCATGTAGCCACGGTTGCGATAAAAGTCCGTCAAGTCCCGCTCGACGACTGCACCCAGTGTTTCCCGGTCCTGGGCCACCGCCGGCAACCGGACAGCCGACCTCAGAATCCGATCTGAAAAGACCTCGTTACCGCTGAACTCGAGGGAGTAGCGGGGCTCTCCAAGACGTGCCCGGTCGGTCTTGAAGCCTGCCTCTCCTACCTCTTGCCCTTCTCGCCCTAGCCTCGACCCCCTGACGCCGGCTGTCGCTGCATTCCCGTCCGATGCAGATCCTCCCTGCTGCAACGCCTGCTCGTTGGCTCTCTCCTGAGACGGACCGTCGGTCGGGCGCTCCTCTCGCGGCAGGTAGAGGAAGGCAATGAGCAGAGCCAGGGCCACGACAATATAGACGGGAAGCCGTTTCTTCATCGCTCCTCCCTATTGTGACGGATTTGGGACATTTCCGCGATGTGGGGGAGATGGGTGGAGGGGGGTAGCATCCGCCTCCATGAGCCAGGGACGCTTTGTCGAGTGCCGGGAAGTGACAAGCCATGCTGGAGAGAGCTAAGAAAAGTCCCGTGGCAGGCGCTTCCTTGCGGCCCTCCTTCGCCCTTCCTTCGCCAGGGCTACGGAGGGCAGGCAAGGCTATGGAGGGCTTGGCGATGGAGGGAATGCCACGGGGCGGCTCGAGAGTCTCAGTCCTTCGGCAGCATCACGCCCTGGGCGCCTTTCTCTTCCAGCAGCCTGTTGAAGGCCTGCAGGTCGTTTTCCACGATCTCATTGAGCTTTTGCAGCACGGGGTCGAGCTCTGCCCGCAGGTCTTCGAAGCGCTGGTAGGAGCCCTCGGTGGGACGGGCGTCCTGTCCGTTGACCACCGAGTAGAGATAGGCGATCTGGTTGTCGATGCGGGAGGGAAAATTGATGGGGTCCTGCCCGCTTTCGTGCTTGCTTTGAAACAGTTCGTCCTCGACGGCGGTCAATTTCTCGCCCAGTTGTTTGGCGGCCTCTTTGATCTCATCATCCTTGCCGGCTTCGCTGGCCCGCCGGGCCAGAGCCTCGGCCTGCTCGCGCAGAGAACGCAGAGTACGCAGGGCGTCGTGAGATGAGGTGAGCAAGTCGCGGATCTCCAGGGTGAGCCGGAACTGCTCGCTCAGTTCGTCGTCGGTCACCGCCCAGCGGGGATCTTTTTCGACCTCGAAGGTGCGGGTCTGCTCCTGTCCGTCCACCGTCAGACGGGCCTGGTAGGTGCCAGGCGGAGCCGTGGGTCCGCCCGTGAAGGAAAGAGACATGACAGTCCCTTTGACCAGGTGAGGAGGCTTGTAGCGCAAGTCCCAGGTAAAGGCGTTCATCCCCGGCTCGGCTTCCAGAACGGCCTCGGGATCTTCAGGATCGGGACCGGCAGGCTTGGAGTCTTCGTCCTCTTCCGGCTTGGCCGTAAAAGTGCGGATGAGGTTGCCCTGGTCGTCGAGGATCTCCAGACGCACCTCAGGCTGGTCCTGTTCTTCAGATTCGCCGTCCTCGGCTGCCTGCATGTCTTTTTCAACTCCGGCCAGGTGGTAGCGGATGAGCGCTCCCCGGGGCGGCGGCTCAGGAGAGGCGCCGCCGCCGCGAAAGCCCCGCAACTGGGTTCGGTAGGCGGTGCGGGGCCCATAAAGATGGAAGTCCTTGGAGGCGGTCTCGTCGCTTAGCTCATGCAGTGGAGTGAGGTCGTCGAGTATCCAGAAGGAGCGTCCCTGGGTGGCCACCACCAGGTCGTCGCGGTGGACGGCCAGGTCGGTGATGGGCGTACGAGGCAGGTTGAGTTGAAATTCCTGCCAGGAGCCTCCGTCATCGAAGGACACGTACATGCCGAACTCGGTGCCGGCGTAAAGCAGTCCTTTGCGCTTGGGGTCTTCGCGCACCACCCGCACGAAGTGGTCGTCGGGGATGCCGCGTCCCTGGCTGATGAGTTCCCAGGAGGCGCCGTAGTCGTCGGTGCGGAAGATATAGGGCGCGAAGTCGGCCTCGCGGTAGCGGTAGACGGCCAGGAAGGCCCGTCCCGGGCCGTGAGCCGAGAGGTCGATCATGTTGACGGTCCCGCCCTCGGGCATGTCAGGCGGCGTGATCTCGCTCCAGTTGGCTCCGTTGTCGCGGGAGATGTGCACCAGGCCGTCGTCGCTGCCGGCCCACAGCACGCCCGCTTCATGGGTCGATTCCTCGAAGGCGAAGATGGTGGTGTAGAGCTCCACGCCGGTGTGGTCGTGCTGGACGGGCCCGCCCGGGATGTCCTGGTAGGCGTCGTTGTCGGTGGTCAGGTCGGGCGAGATGACTTCCCAGCTCTGTCCGCCGTCGGTCGAGCGGTGAACGTACTGCGAGCAGTGATAGAGCACGTCGGGGTTGTGGGGCGAGAGACGGATGGGGGCGTTCCACTGAAAGCGGTAGCGGATGTCGCGTCCCGCCCGGCCGTCGTGCATTTGGGGATAGGCCACGATGTCGCGGCGGTGCTCTCGCCGCATGTCGTAGCGGTCGATCTGTCCGATGTAGTTGCCGGCATAGACGATGTCCGGATCGCGGGGATCGACGGCGATGTGTCCGCTTTCGCCGCCTCCCACCTCTTTCCAGTGCTGTTTGGGATCGATGCCCCCCGGAGACCAGCTAGGCACCGAAATGGAGGAATTGTCCTGCTGGCACCCATAGACACGGTAGGGAAACTGGTTATCGACCGTGACCCGGTACATCTCGGCGGTGGGCTGGTTGTACTGGGTGGTCCAGGTCTCGCCCCCGTTGAGCGAGACATTGGCTCCGCCGTCGTTGCTTTCGATCATGATGCGGGTGTTGGCGGGATTGATCCACAGGTCGTGATTGTCTCCATGGGGGGTGCGGATGCGCTGGAAGGTCTTGCCCGCGTCCACCGACTTGTAAAAGCCGGTGTTGACCACGTAGACGGTGTTCTCGTCCTGGGGATCGGCGTAGATGCGGGAGTAGTACCAGTGTCGTTGCAGCAATTTGCGCTCGCGGTTGACCCTGCTGAAGGACTCGCCGCCGTCGTCGGAGCGGAAGACGCCTCCTTCGCCCACCTCGGCCACTTCCTGAATGACCCAGAGGCGCTGCGGATCGGCCGGCGAGACGGCAACCCCAACCCGTCCCAGCACGCCGCCCGGCAATCCCTTGCTCAGCTTCTCCCAGCTATCGCCTCCGTCCACCGATTTGTAGACACCGCCTTCTTCAGCGCCGTCGATGAGAGTCCAGGGCTTGCGCTCGGCCCGCCACATGCCGGCGTAGAGGACGCGCGGATTGGAGGGGTCCATGGAGAGGTCGACGCATCCGGTCTTGTCGTCGATGTAGAGAACCTTCTCCCAGGTGGCGCCGCCGTCGCTGCTGCGATAGACGCCCCGCTCGGGATTGGGCCCGAAGATGTTGCCCATCACCGCTGCGTAGAGACGGTCGGGGTCTTTGGGATGAATGCGGATGCGCGAGATCAGTCCGGCTTCGGGCAAGCCGATGTGGTGCCAGTTCTTGCCCGCGTCCAGCGACTTGTAGATGCCGTCCCCGATGGAAATATTGCCTCGCGGCTGGGACGATCCGGTGCCAAGGTAGATGACGTTGCGGTCGGAAGGAGCGACGGCGACAGCTCCGATCGACCCCACCCCGATCTGGCCGTCGCTGATATTGTGCCAAGTCTGTCCGGCGTCGCGAGTTTCCCACACGCCTCCTCCGGTCGATCCCATGTAGAAGGTATGGGGCTCGTCGGGTATTCCCTCCACGGCGGTCACGCGTCCGCCCCGGTAGGGTCCGATCAGCCGGTATTCCAAAGCCGAGAACAAAGCCGGCTGGAAACGCGGCTCCACGCTCTCATCCGTCCCTTCGCCAGGCCCGGCGGCCAAAAGCGGCGTCGAAAGAGAACCCAGAACCAGTCCCATGAAAACTGCCACTGTACGTCGCAACATCTAAACCCTCCCCGGTTTTTGAAATTCAAGATATCTTACCAACCCCATCGCCGGCGTTAAACCGCCCGCCACATCCGAAATCGCGAGACGCTTGATGGACCCTCGACGGATGCGCTAAGCTGCCCCCATCATGCTCCGCCTCCCAGGTATGCTGAAAATTGGACCGGCAGTCCTGATTCCTTTGGTCGTGGTGCTTGCGGGTATCACTCCAGGCCTGGGCCAGACTCCCCCCAGCGCCGAATCGCGCCACGCCGTCATGACCATCTACGCCGCCTCACGCGCTCCCCGCACTCACCACCAACCCGACTACGGCGGCATCACCTTCTACGGCCGCGAGCGCAGTCATGGCGGCGGGACGGTGAGGGCCAATACCCTGCAGGCGCCTGAAGAGGCCCTGAAGGCTTTCAAGGCAGCGCGGCAGGCCATGGCCCGGGAAGGCGGCCCCAACCTCAAGAAAGCCGCAAAGAAACTCGACAAGGCCCTGGAGATCTATCCCCAATTCGCGGCCGCCTGGAACCTGCGGGGAGCCGTCTATGCTGGCAAAGGCCAGTTGGACGACGCCAGGGCGGCCTTTCACAAGGCCATCGAGCACGACCCCTCAGCCCCATCAGGCCATTGGTCGCTGGCCATGCTGGAGATTCGCCAACAGGAGTGGTTTCGAGCTTCCCTGGCCACCACCCGTCTGCTGGAACTGGCCCCGGATGATCCCGCGGTACGCTTCTATCACGGACTGGTCTGCTACTACCGCGGCTACTGGGAGGCTGCCGAACTGCACCTTTCACAGGTAGCGGACGGACCTCACGTCGACGCCTTTCCCCTCAGCCGCTTCTTCCTGGCCAACAGCCATGCTCAGCAGGGGGATTTCGATCTGGCCTCAGAGCACTTTCGGGGATTCCTCCGGGGCAGCGACAAGCGTCTGGTCTCGACCGACCTTCGGCGCCGCATCGAGGCCCGCCTGAGCCAGTGGGAGGACGAAGGCCGTCTCAATTCAAGGCCCTGAACTGTCGGGCTACATCTCTTACCATTTCGGGTGCGACCTCATGCCCGCAGGAGTATTCGAGCCGGGTTGCGGGAATGCCGTGAGCTTTGAGGCGGTGGTGGGCATGGATGGGCTTGGACGCAGGCACCAGATGATCGTGAGCCCCATGCATGACGAACACGGGAAGAGGATCGGCCTCCTCGAGTCGATCTTCGACATCGGGCGGCAGATCTCCGCCGCAGGAGAAGAGCCGAGAGACGGGAAAGGCGCGGCGAATCCAGAGACGGTAGGCGATGGAGCTGCCTTGGGAGAAGCCGAAGAGTCCCACCTGCTCCGGGTCGATGTCGTTCCGGCCCTTGAGCAGCCGGTAAAAAGAGGTCAGGTAATCGGCCAGTTCCTCCACGGCCCGGTCGCGCTGGTAACGCGTCAGCCAACTGAATCCCAGCTCCCGCTCGCGGTTGAGGTAAGTGGGGTGTGGAGCCTGAGGCGCGGCCACCATGATTCCCTTCTCCACGAGCGGCAAGAAGCTTCGCGAGAAGTCCAGCGCGGTCTGCCCGAAGCCGTGAAGGACGATGAAGACCGGCCAGGGCGGCTCGGCGGCAGGCGTGTGAAGCACGTAGTCGAGAGTGAAGGACGATTTGAGCGAGCCTTGGATCATCGGCTGATGGTAGCAGACCGCCGCCTTCAGCCGTCAGTCTTGTGGAATAGTCGGTAGCCGACTCCCCGCACGGTTCGGAGGTAGGCCTCCTCGATGGGCAGTTTGCGGCGCAGGCGGTAGACGTGGGTGTCGATGGTACGGGACGAGATCTTGGGCGCCAGACCTCTCCTTTCCAATCCGTCGCTCGCAGGAATGAGGGGATGCGCCGCACCGGACGTCGCGATAAGGAGACCGCGACGTCCGGAGGCATGGAAGCAAGGCTGAGGCCGTTCTAGCCCCGTTATGCATCGGTTTTTCGTAGCGAGGCGGCGAATCGCGCCGTCCTGACAAGGCGTCGCGACCGAGGCCCGCGCAGTCGTACTGTACTGGTACTGCGAGCAGGCCGACCGAGCGCAACGCAGTCAGGGCGGATGATAGCGTCGCCGCAGTAGAAAATTTATGCATAATGCGGGCTAGCGGGCTGGAAGGATCCCTTGCGTGGTCAACTCGATGTTGTCTTGACGCAAGGGGAGCATGGCCACAGGAACATTGACGGTCACCTCGGCCGTTCCCACGAAACCCACCAGTCCCTCCAACGCGGGAACCAATTCGGCCCAGTTGGCCGCCACGCGCTGGCCCGGATCGAGGTCGAAGCTGCCGCTCCCGACTTCCTGGCCGAACTGGTCGTAGATGGTGGCGCTGATGGTGGCCGTCTCGCCGGCATCAGGAGAATTGACCACGGCCACCGACGAAACGATGTTCTCGGAGGAGTCTACGTTGACCAGCAAGGTGGCCGCATCGGTCGGATCCGAAGGCAGAATGCTGGTGGTAGTCTGCAGCGCCATGCCGGCAAAGATCTTGAAGATGACTTCCACTGAAACGGCGGTTTCGCTGGAGACCTTCACATATCCTAGGCTCAGTTGGCCGGGGTCGTTGGAGAAGCTCTCCACCAGCGCCGTTCCGCGGCCGGGGATTTCGACTTGCACTTCGCTGACGGCGGTGTCTCCGGTGATGGCCGATTGCAGCAGCAGGTCGGCGGGATTGCCGTCGGCATCGAAAGCCTGCACCGTGACGCGGGCGGGATTGAGGATGCCGTCATCCTGGTTGACGATGGTGACGGTGGTTGAGATGTTGGTGAACCCACCGCCATGGGCGAATTGTGGTATGTAAACTTCCGTCTGGGCCATGGCGGCCGAGTAGAAGAAGCTGAGTATCAGTATCAGTCGCTGTGCCACTTTGATCACTCCTAATCAAGATTGAAACCATAGATCTTGAATTCACCGTCCATCTCCAGTACGCCGTCGAAAAGCTGTACCTCACGTACATTTCCGCGTTCATCCTCGATAGACAACATCGCGCTCTTGTGGATGGTGAACCCCTTGTATTCCTTCACTCCGTCTTGGAAACGGATTCCTCGGAACTCGTACTTGCGTCGGGCATGCCAAGCCATGACTTTCTGCAAACCTCCCAGGCTGCGCAGCAGCGACTGGTTGTAGAGAAAGTCGGCGCTTAGTCCGCTTCCCGGCTGGCTGGCCGGCAGTGCCGGATAGATGAACTTCTCGAACTCCTCGCGGGTCAGGGCGAGAGCCTTGATCTGGCCACGGTCCCCTTCTCGGAGGACGTCCAGAAAGTGCCGGGCCAGGGACTCGATTGAGTCCCTAGACCCGGTCAATTGCCGCTCATCCGTAATGCCGGGTGAATCGATTCGGAGTGCGTCCCCTATGAGCCATAGAGAACCAACCAAGAGCGGCAAAGCCATCAAGAGCGAAATCCACAGTACTCGCCGACCGGGGCGCTTGGGCGCCCCGGCCCGAAGGGAGTCCCGTGATGATTTAGAACTGGCCAAAGTAAGTCCACCCCTTGGTCCAGTCCTTGGTCGGATCCATGCCGCCCAGGTAAGTGACGGTGGTATCGAAGAAACCGTCGTCAGGCGGCGTGGCCACGAAGTTCTTGTTCAAAGCGGCCGAGTTCAACTGCGGCCGGAAGTCGGGCGCATCGTTGAAGAAGGCATCGCGCAGAGCCGGGTTCACCAACCGGTTGCTGGGCTCCGAAGTGATGAACTCCCTGGTCGTGAAGTTGGCCGGGTTGATGCCGGAATCGTCGTCAGCTTCATCCGAGAACTGGGTGTCGTCGTTGGCGCCGTTGTTGTTCCAGAAGATGAAGTTGGCGACCGTCAGGTCCCCGGCCGCAATGCGGTCGGTGGTGGGGACGTGGTCGACATCAACCGCCAACTCGTTGAACCCGGTTACGATTCCGTTTCGCAAGGTGCCTGCGGTACCCTCGCGCAGCAGCATTCCGATGTCACTGGTGCCTGAGGTAGGCACCCCCACCAAGGTGATGTTGTAGATGGTGGGATTGGAGATGGGCATCAGGTTGTTGTTGTCTTCGTTGTTGTCGGCCTCAATGCCCTGGTCGCCGTCGTCGGGCCTCTGCGAGGCGATGAAGAACTGCACGCGTCCTTGCCATCCCAAGACCCAGTCCAGGTTGTCGTCGCCGATTCCCGTGGTGAGGACGTACTTGGCATCGACGGTGCCCCCGAAGAACTCCACTCCGTCATCAAAATTGAAATGGACTTGAATGTGATGGACTTCAGTGCCCCGCCCTATGCCTTGAAAAGCAATGCCGTTCAATTCGTTCATGGGGCTGAATTCGATACCGGCAAACTCGACCCGTACATAGCACAGCACGCCGCTGTTGTCGTCAGGATCGTTGCCGCCGAAGAGTCCGGTTCCGCCTTCGCCGGCCTGCTCGCCGGTATTGATGGGAGCACGTCCGTTGAGGATGAGCCCTCCCCACTGGGCGCGTCCGCGGGAGCCCACGTCGTCAGCCGAGGTCATCACGATGGGACGAGCCTGGGTTCCCCTGGCGAAGATCTGGGCGCCGCGGTCCACGACCAGAGCGGAATTTTGACCGGTTCCTAAGACATGAGTGCCGGGTTCGATATTAAGGACCCCGCCATCCTCTACAAAGATAGCTCGGTTATTGATGAAGTAAGCGTTGTTGCTGGTCCAGGTATCTTCGCCCGTGATGTTGCCCATCACCTCGACGACGGCGTCGACGACGGCGAATCCGAAGCATCCCTTGGTAATGGTGCGCTGTCCGGAGCCTTCGCGCAGGTCCAGGCACAACTGGTAGTTGCCCGTGCCCAAATCGCCGGCGCTGATAGCTTCCGTGAATCTGCCTCCCGGGCCGATGAAAAGGTCGTCCTGGAGGGGAGTTACGGCGAGGGAATTGAAGTTGTCCGGTCCGCTTCCGTCAACGGCTCGGATCAGGCCGGGGTCCAGCAGTCCGCTGTCGTCGATGAAACGGGTTTCCCCGGTCTCCTGATCGCGTAGAGAAAGCATGAAGACGCGCGCCGCCGAGTTCCCGTTGGGGTCGATGCTGACCCGGAGTTCGATGTCGGTCAAGAGGTTGTCGGGATTGCCGGGGGCTCCGAAGACGACGGCGTTTGAATAGACGAAGACGCGCGGATGCGGTCCATCGGCCACGGTGCGCTGGCTGCGCAGGTCGATGCGTCCGCTATTGGCAAAGGCTCCCGCGCAAAAGAGGGTGACGAGAGCGAATGCGATGATGATTTTCTTCACGGCTTGAAAGCTCCTTTCTGGATGCAGTTCGAAGACAATTACTCGTCGAAGAACGAGTAAGAGAGCGAGATGCCGAACTTGCGCCCCAGCGAATAAGCGCGCTGTATGAGGCCGCCCTGGGTGAATTCGACAGCTCGGTCAAGTAGGTTTTCGGCGCTGAACTTGAGACCCCACTTGCGGGAGGAACCCAGGGGCTGAATCAGCACCGCGTCCAGCGTTGGACGCCCCTCTTCGAGGATGTCGGGGATTCCGAAGGACCCGACGTCGCTAATACGGTCGCCCTGATAATTCAGCAGCAGCCTCGCCGAAGTTCCCCAATCGGGGTTGGCATACTCGAAGATGGTGTTGAGGATGTGCCGCGACTGGCCTTGCAGAGGCCGCGACAAAGAGGTCAAAGCCAAATTGGCGTCATCGATGATCTCCACGTCGGAATCGACGAAAGTGTAGTTCACGTTGACGCTGAAATTTTCCAACTTTGAGGTGAGAAACTTCAGGTTGCGCCGAAAATCCAACTCGAACCCGAAGTTGCGGGCACTCTCGGCATTGGCGAATGAAGTCAGCAACTGGGCCTGAGCGCGCACAACGCGCTCGATGGGATCTTCGAAAGTCTTATAGAAAAAGCTGGCCGAAACCAAATCCACAGTGCCTGGGAACCACTCCCAGCGCACATCATAGTTGCGGATCTTAGCCCGCAACAGGTCGGGATTGCCCACCACCGAGCGTCCGCCCACTACATCGGTGAAGTCGAAAGGCGACAATTCGCGGAACTCGGGGCGGTTGAGGGTCTGGCTGAACGATCCCCGCAAGTTCATGTTCCCGCTCAGCTTGAAGATGACGTTGGCGCTGGGCAAGATGTCGGTGTTGCTGAGGCGCGTGGTTTCCTGGATGCGCTCAGGATTAAAGAGATCGAAGGTTTGCACTTCTTGGTCATCGTTCTCAACCCGAAGACCGCCCACGAAGCGCCAGCGTCCCACGGTGAAGTCGGCCATGCCGTAAGCCGCCCGGTTGATCTGGAAGGCCTCATAGGTGTCCGTGTTTCGGGTCTCTTCGCGCAACTGGAAGCCGTTGGGACGAATGTTCTCGGGGATGAAGATGTCTTCAGCATCAGCCGACAAATCAATGCCGGAAACGTTCAGCGGAACCAAGCGGAAGCGGCGTGAACTGAAGTCGCGTTCACGGTCTCGATACAGCGCACCGACCTTGATCGTCAGGGTGTAGCCGTTGCCGTAGAGAAAGGTCGAGAGGTCGATCTTGGGCTCCCAAATCACTTCAGCCAAGTTGTTGAATTGCCTGAATCCGCTCTGGCTCTCATCCGAGAGCAAAAACTGCTGGCTGCTGCGGTCGAACTCGTAGAGCGTTTCCCTGAGATCGGGCTGCTCCAGGGTCGAGCGGGCCCGGGTGACCGACCACTCCAACAGGTTGTCTCCGAAGAGGCTGAAGAAGTGTTCTCCCACCAACTGTCCGCTGTAGATGGACTCTTCCTCGAAGCGCAGGCGGAAGTTGCGCAGGGGAACCGTGAAATCGGCGTTGAATCCCTCGAACCGGCGCGCCTCGTCGCTGGAGTTGTGGGTGTAGAAGTTGCGGAAAAGGATGCGGTTGGCGTCGGTAAGCCGGTAGGCGAGGTTGGCCGTGGCGGCTGTCGTGTTCGTTTGAGTGCTCAACTCGAAATCGTAGTCGTTTGCGGCAGCCAGCTCCTCGCCCCGCTGAGCGAACACCCTGCGCACCTCCTCCTGAGAGTGGTAATCGGTGTTGTGGCTCAAAGCCACGACTACGCCAAGCCGGCCGAAGGTGTTGCCCCCAATGACGTTGAACTTCTGGTTGGGGATGGCGTCGTTGCTGGAATCAAAGCTCCAGACATTGGAGAACGCCCGTCCGAACTGCTGCAATTCCTCGGGTGTGAAGCCCGGCGAAAAACGGGTGGCCGGGACAATCCGCTGGGAAGGAATGATGTCAGGCAGGTCGCGCGTGCCGTCGTCGAACCCCCAAAACTCATAATCGCCGCCTGGATAGTCTTTGAAGGACTTGAAGGTGGTATTGGTAGCAAAACTATTGCCATAGGTCAGCTTGAAGGTCGCCGCCGTGGGAAAGTCGATGGTGTTGACCTTGACCACGCCGCCCGCGAACTCGCCGGGCTTGTCAGGGCTGTAGGACTTGTCGGTTTGGATGTTCTCCAGCAGGCTGGCCGGAAAGAGGTCCATGGGAACCACCTTCTTGTCCGGCTGGGTCGAAGGCAGTACCGAACCGTTCAATTGGGTAGCGCTGTAGCGCTCGCCCAGTCCGCGCACGTACACGAACTTGTCGTCGACGATGGAGACGCCCGTCACCCGCTGCATGACGTCGGAAGCGTCCGAGCCGCTGTTGAGGGACATTTCCTGGCGACCGATGCTGTCGCTCAAAGTGGCCGCCGATCGTCGCTCGACCAGCATGGATTCCACCGATGACCGGTCACTCTGAGCGGTGACTACGATCTCGTTTTCTTCAAGTTCGACTTCCAGTCCTTGCGGATTGAGTGTCAGGGTTTCGTCGACGGGATTGCCATCTTCGGCCGCGACGTCCTGCAGCACCTTGTCGATGAAGCCCTCTTTGACGAATCGGAGTTGATAAGTGCCCGGCGGCAGGGAAAACTGGACCATTCCGTCCAAGTCGGTTTTCTTGACGATGTCTCCCGGCGTCACCGTTACCCTCACGTCGGCCATCAGGTCGCCGGTGGCGCCGTGGAGCACCCACACGGTCACGTCGGAATTCTCCCGGCCGAGGGCGGGCGCCAGACATGCCAGCAACAGCACTCCTCCCATCAACAGCTTCGAAACTCGGTTCATTTGGATTCTCCTTAATCGATTCATTGGAAGACCCGGCATAGGCCGTCCCCGCACAGTCCGGCTGCGAGAACGCGGCAAACCTATTCCGACAATGTGAAGGGAGAATTAAGACTAGGTGAAAAGCAGATTTCCGAGCTAATGCCCCCGTGAGCACTGCCGATAAGCCGCAGGCGGTCCTTTTCCGAAATAGTTCTTGCCTTCTCAGATTCCATCGGGCATACTGCTTTTTTCGAGGTGAGTTTTATGCGACCGACCATGGTAGATAATTGCTAGCTTTCGGGGACGAATCCCTGGAATAGCCGGGCGACGGACTTTGCCGTTGTAACCGGTCGGGCCGCTCTCAAGCCTTCCCTTCATTCCCTCTTTTCGGTCCCCGACAACTCTCACGCGGAGCCAGTGCGTGACGAGGATGTCCTTCCTTCTTCCTTCGGGGACTCGCCGGCGCCTTTGATCCGCAGGCTCCTCTGCCAACGCATGGAGATGTGAGCGATGAACAACAAGGAACCCTCTTTCTGGTCCTCCCTGCGCGCCGGGCTGCGGGGGGAGGAACGCGACTACACCAGCGGACGCCTGGGGTGGGCCGTGGCCCTTCTGGCCATCCCCATGGTGTTAGAAGTCTCCATGCAGGCGGTCTTCGAGGTGGTCGACATTTTCTTCGTGGGCCGCCTGGGTGCCGAAGCGGTTGCCGCCGCCGGACTGACGCAGGGGTTGCTGGCCCTGATCTATGCCGCCGCCACCGGATTGAGCATGGCCACCACCGCCGTGGTTTCGCGGCGCATCGGCGAACGCAAGGGCGAGGAAGCCAGCCGTGCCGCGGGCCAGGGACTGCTGCTGGCCCTGCTGGCCTCCCTGCCCTTCACCCTGGCGGGAATCCTATTTCCACGCCAGTTGCTGCTGCTGATGGGCGCCACGCCCCAGGTGGCAGAGCTGGGCATGGGATTCTGCGCCTTGACGCTGGGCGGAAGCGCCTCGGTGATCCTGCTCTTCGTCCTCAACGCCGTCTTCCGCGGCGCCGGAGACGCGGCAGTGGCCATGCGCATTCTATGGCTGGCCAATCTGCTCAACATCATCCTCGATCCCATCTTTATCTTCGATTGGGGATTGGGTTGGGGAGTCACGGGCGCCGCAGCGGCCACGCTGGTGGGACGTTCCACGGCCATCGTCATTCAGCTCATCCTGCTCTGGCGGGGCCATGGCCGCGTGGGGCTGAACGGCGCCTATCTGCGCATCCAGCCCGCACTGATGCGGCGCATGATGCGGCTGGCGGGGACCGGCATTCTCCAGTACCTGGTCTCCACCGCGAGCTGGCTGGCCATGGTCCGCATCGTGGCCATCTTCGGTTCCCAGGCGGTGGCCGGCTACACCATCGCCGTGCGGCTGGTCATCTTCGCCATCCTGCCCTCCTGGGGCCTGGGCAACGCCGCCGCCACCCTGGTGGGACAAAACCTGGGAGCCAAACAACCTGACAGGGCCGAAAAATCGGTCTGGATCACCTCGGTCTGGTCGGTGTGCTTTTTGGCCCTGACGGCCGCGGTCTATCTGGTGGGGGCCGGCTGGATGATCCGCCTCTTCACGGATAATCCCCAGGTCATCGCCATCGGAAGCTATAGCCTGAGGATCTTTTCCAGCAGCTATGTCTTTTTGGCCGCCACCATTGTCTTCTCGCAGGCTTTCAACGGGGCCGGAGACACCTGGACGCCCACCTGGATCAACTTCCTGGGCTACTGGCTGCTGCAGGTCCCGCTGGCCTACCTCTTCGCGGTGCCGCTGGGACTGGGCGAGAACGGCGTCTTCTACGCCATCGCACTGGCCCAGGCCACCCTGGCGGTGGTCTTCCTGCAAATGTTTCGGCGCGGAGGCTGGAAGCTGCGGGAGGTCTGAGGTCGGAATGTGGTACCTGGGGGCGCGCCGCGCCCCCGCTCATTCCACTTCGATAGAGCTTCCGGCGATGGATTTGCTGACAACGATACGGGAGGGAAAGCGTTCCGCCAGTTCAGGCACGTGGGAGATGACGCCGATCAGGCGTTCGCCTCCCGCCAGCGTCTCTACGCTTTGAACCACAACGTCGAGTGTTTCCTGATCGAGGGTGGAAAAACCCTCGTCGAGAAAGAGCGAGTCGAGGCTGAGTTGCCGGCGCTGGCCCACGAATTCGGAGAGGCTCTCGGCCAAGGCCAAAGCCAGCGAGAGGGAGGCCAAAAAGCTCTCTCCCCCGCTGAGGGTGTTGACGGGGCGAGCCTCGTCGGCGTTCCAGTGGTCGAGGACGGCGAAGCGGTCGCCTTCCACCTCGAAGGAATAGCGCTGGGAGCTCAGTTCTCGCAGGTGGCGCGTGCCGTCCTCGGCCAGGCGCCGGAAGGCTTCTTCCTGGATGAAGGAGATGAGCTGGTTGGCCCTGAGGGCCAATCCCAACTCATGGGCCACCGAGGCGTTTTCCCGCTCTTCCTGGATCTCCTTGCGCAGTTGGCCTGCCTGCTCGATGCGCTGCTGAAGCTGCTCAAGCCGCTCCTCGCCGCGGGCCGATTGAGAACGCGAGGCCTTGAGGCGCTCTTCCACTTGTGACCGCTCCTTTTCCAATTGAGCGGCGGGATCTTCCTCGACCGCTTCCTGATCGGTTCCCTCTTCAAAGAGGGGCAATTCTTCGAAGAGCGCCCGCAACGCCTTTTTCAGCTTCTTTTCGACTTGGTCACGCGACTCTTCTTCGTCCCTGAGCCGCTGCCTTTGCTTGTCGAGTTGCTGGGCATCGTTTTCCAGGCGATCCCCCAGCCGTTGCAGCAAACTGTGTATTTCCCGCTGCTTTTCCTTGAGGGCGGCGAGTTCCGCTTGCAACCTGCGGCTCAAGGCGCGGGCTTTCTGCTGAGCCTGCAACTGACGGCGAAAGGCTTGGATCGAACCGCTCCCGTCCAGCCACTCCTTGAGGGCGGACTGAAGGTGCTGCCGGCGTCGCCGATCGTCGGCCTGCTGCGACTGCCTGGCGTTGATCTCTCCGGCGACCAATTCAAGCCGGTGTGCGGCTTGCTGCGCGGACTCCCGTTCTTGAGCCGTCCGGCGCTCTTGACGAGTGCCTTCTTGGGCGGCTTCATCGACTTTCTTGTGCAGGTCCTGCAGGCGTTGCAACAGTTCTTTCAGCCTGGGTGCGGGATCGGTTTCCGGACGGCTTCCCAGCGCGCTTTCCACCTGCTTCTCGATGCCCTGCAAGCTGCGCCGGTGGTCGCCCACGGACTGCTCCAGGGTTTCGATCTGGCGGGGAAGCGACTGCAGGTCGCCTTTCAGGCTGCTCACCTGCTCACGGGCTCGGCGCTCGGCCTGGGAGGCCTGCTGCCGGGCTTGTTGGGCTTCCTCCAGAGCCTGGTGTTCGACCTGGCCCGGCAGGCGTCCCACCTCCTGGAGGCAGACTGGACAGGGTTCTCCTTCTTGCAGATGCCTGCGCAGATCTTCGGCGCTGTGCAACCTGCGCAAACGCTCATACTCCCTGTCGGCCTCTTTGAGAGCCTGTTCGGCGCGCGCCATCTCTCGCTCGGCCGACTTCAGTTTCTCTTGGGTCTGGGTCTTCCGCTTGACGGCCTGATCGAGCTGGACGCTGCGTTCTTCCAGATCGCTGCGCAGCCGCCCCAGCTCAGCGGCGCGTTGCAAGGTTTGCCCCACCGCTTCAGCCGATCCGTGAAGCTCGACGGCCTGAGCGAGTTGCTGCCGGCGGCGTTCCTCCTGCCGGCGGGCCTGCTGCAGCGATTCTTCAGCCGCTTTGAGGGACTTCTCGGCCTGCAGGCGCTCCTCGTCGAGTTTTTCCCTCCGCTCCTCCAATTCCCTCAACTCCCGGCTGCGCGCCGTCTCCCGTTCTCCCAGCCGCTCCCATTCCTCGGCCTCGGACTTCAGTTGGGCCAGTTGCAGGAATCGCTCCTCTTCATAGCCGCTTTCTTCAAGCTGTTTTTCCCTTTCGGCGATCTTGGACTGTTGCTCTTGCAGGTCTTTCTCGGCCTTCTCGAGGTCATTCTGGTTCTCCTGGCGGCGATCCGAGATCTCCTCGATGTCCTGGCTGATTTCCTTCAGCTTGGACTTGTGCAGACGCAGGGCAGCGGCCAGCGGCTCGGCCTCCTGAACGGCCTTGAGACGCTTTTCAAGGTCTTCCGCTTCGCCCTTCAGCCGGGCGAGCTGCTTTTTCAGGTCCCTGCGGGCTTCGGGGGTGGCCTCGGCATAGGACTTTTCGAGCTGCTCTTGCTTGACATCGGCGGTATTGCGGGCGATCTCAGCCAGTTCCCGGGCCCGCTTGCCCATCAGCTCGTAGATGTGCAGGCCCAGCAACTCGGTGAGGATCTTTCGGCGCTCGGTGGGAGATCCCTTGAGAAAGCGGTCGAACTCGCCCTGGGGCAGCACCACCGACTTAGTGAAGCCGTCGAAGTCGAGTCCTACGATTTTCTCCACCAGGTCCTTGATCTGGCTTACGCTGGAGGAGCGCGGTTCCCACTCTTCTTCTTTCCACGCTTCCAACCGGGGTTTGCTGACGGTGGCGCGGGCGGTGTGGCGCAGGGTGCGGGCGATGCGCCAGCGGCGTCCAGAGGCCTGGAATTCCAGCAACACCGAGAGGCGCAGCAGACCCTGGCTGATGAGGTCGGAGGCCTGGCCCGGACCCAGACGCGGCGTGCGTCCGTAGAGGGCGAAGATGACGGCGTCGAGCAGCGAGGTCTTTCCCGAGCCGGTGGGTCCGGTGATGGCGAAGAGATCGAGCTTGCTGAAATCGATCTCGACTTTTCTCTTGAAGCAGGTGAAGCCTTCCAGCTCAAGCCGAATCGGACGCATCGAGGACCTCCTCGTAGAGCTGGCTGAAGAGCGCGGCCACGGCGGGCGGCGGCTCGGCGCCGTGCTGCTTGCGGTAGAAATGCTGAAAGAGGTCAGCCGGAGCCAGGCTGGAAACGCTGCGATGGCGCACGGGCTCCTCGGTGCGGGGATAACGGGCCCGCACGTCGATGGCATTGGGGAAGGCTTCGCGCACCTGGTCGGCGATGCCGGGGACCGGCTCCTCCAACTTGACCGTGACCCGCAGGTAGGAGTCGGCCCATTCCTCGGACTGCTTCTTCAGTTCGTCCAGCGTGCCTGAGACGTCTCGCAGCGGACGTCCGGCCTTGAGCGGCACGCTTTCCAACTCGGCTGGCCGCCCCGGCTCGGCCGTCCCCACCACCACCCGCTTTTCCTGCATCTGTTCGCCGAAGTCGAGCTGCAAGGTTGATCCGCAGTAGTGGCAAGGCACGGGGCAGTGGATCTGTTGTGGACGGTGCAGGTGTCCCAGAGCGACGTACTGAGCCGACTCGGGGAACTCGCCTGCGTCCACGGCGTAGGGGTGGGCCACGTGGATGGCCCGCTCCGACCCCGAGGTCTCGGCTCCGAAGACATGCAGGTGGGCCATCAGGATGTTGACCGTATCTTCCTGGAACGATTCGGCCAGCATCCGGCACATCTGGCCTACCCGGTCCTTGTATTCCTGAAACCACTCTTCTTCCGGACCCATGAGCTGGCAGGCGTCCACCACGCGCCGCTCGCTGACGAAGGGCAGACAGGCCACCTTGACCTTTTCTCCGCCCGCCTCCAACTCGATGACTCCTCCCTCATTGGCGGCCGCCGGCTCAGGGCGCACAAAGATTCCCAGCGGCTGCAGCAAGGCGCTCAGCGCCGCTAACCGCTTGGGATGATCATGATTCCCCCCGATCACCAAGGTGGGCAGATGCCGCTGGGCCAATCTGGCCAAGAACCCGTAAACCACCCGCTCGGCCTCGGGCGAAGGCGCATGCGACTCGAACAAATCCCCCGCCACCAACACCAGGTCGACTTGACGCGAGGAAGCAATCTCCAAAATCTCGTTGAGCACCGCCTCCTGCTCCCAAATCCGCGACCTCCCTCGCAGCATCTTCCCCACATGCCAGTCCCCGGTATGCAAAAACCTCATCCTGCCACTCTACCCCAACGCACTGAACATCAAAGAGCTTTTGATCTGCAGCCTCTTGGGGAGAATTGCCCACGTGCTTCGGGCGGGTCGCGGGGGTGTGCTATTCTCGGCGCGATGAGCGGGAATTGCGTGGCGGCGGTGGTGGGCGCTGAAGGTTATGGGAACGAGAATTATCTGCTGGCCGTGGAGGCGCCGGAGATGGCCGGGGAGTGCCGTC